>JBFMDG010000064.1:0-16870 GCA_040754135.1 Verrucomicrobiota bacterium | reverse complement strand
TATTCGGGCAGCGGCGCCGATGGACCGGATTACGCCATTGGTTATGCCACGGCGCGTTCACCGATGGGTCCGTTTACGAAATACGCGGGAAATCCGATCGCCAGACGCGGCAACGGCGTGTTCGGTCCGGGACATCACTGCGTCATCACTGGACCGAACGGACAGCTTTGGATGGTGTACCACCAACAGAACAGCGAGAAAACTGGTTGGGATCGTTTCCTGGCCATCGATCCTCTCTGGTTTGATGAACAAGGAGTCATTCACGCCCGAACCACCCGGGCGACGGATCAACCCGCTCCGTGATTTGCAGGCGTCGAAAACCATGGCGCGCGAAGGCTGATCGAGTTTCTACCTGCATGAACGAAATTGTCCGCCGCGCTCGCCAGAGAACAGCGCTTCGCCAAAGATGCCTGCCAAACTACTGAAAACGCGTCCCAGTCAAATCGAGCCGGTAAATCGCGCCTTCGTAACCCACCACGTAAAGTTCTCCATCGGCATCGATGCCAAATGAGGCGATGCGGCTTGGCGCGCGGCCCATTTCGCGAATGGCTTCCAACCGCCGCCCGCGCTGCTTCAGCCCCCAAAGCCGCCGCGATTCGTAATCGCCGAAAATGTAAACGCCATAAAACGAGGAGTGCGCCTTCGCGCGGTAAACATATCCGCCGGTGACCGAAACACCGAAGGAATGCGGGTAAGCAAAAATGGGCGGAACGTATTTTTCCTGCGGGCGCCGATATTCATCGGAAAAATCTTCGAACCCTTCCTGCACGTTCCAGCCATGGTTTTCCCCGGCGCGGACAATGCCGACCTCTTCGTATTTTTCCTGGCCAACGTCCCCCACCCACAGGTCATGCGTCACGGGATCGAAACTGAACCGCCACGGCTCGCGAAAGCCGATCGCCCATGTCTCGGGCATGATGGTCGGATCGCGTTGATGCGCTTTCAAAAAAGGATTGTCCGTCGGTATGCCGAACGGCTTGCCAGCGGCGGATTGATCCACATCGATGCGCAAAATGGAACCGAGCGGGTCGCGCGGATTCTGGCAATAACCCATCGGATCGCGCTGCGGACCGCCATCGCCAAATCCGATGTAAAGAAAGTCATCCGGACCAAAGACCAGGCAGCCGCCATTGTGGTTGTAGGCGGGTTGATCGACCACGAACAAAGGGCGTGAAACTTTTCCTGAATCGTGCAAGCCATCCGGTGTGGCCACGCGTTCCACGACGAGTGTTTTCAATGCACCGCTGCTGCGCGATTCGTGTTTGAGATAAAACTTCCGATTGAGGGTGAACCGCGGATGAAATGCGAGGCACATCAATCCTTCCACCGGCCCTACGCTGACGGTGTCGCTCAAGTCGAGAAACAAGTGCTTGCGATCGCCGCCCGAAGTTTTTTCCAGACGCCAGATTTTTCCCTCCTGATGTTCGAGCACGAGGAATTGATTGGTAAACCCGGGCAGTTGCCCGAACCAGACCGGACCAGCAAATCGAATGTCCTCGGAATGAAACCGCCGAAAGGCCACGGGAGGATCGAGCCGCGGAATTTCAACCGGCTGGTTGCGTCCGGCGAATCCGGTCAACGGCGCAATTTTCAGCGTTTCGAGATAGCTGATCAAATCGGCGAACTCCTGTTGACTCAACCCGGCGGCCAACCCTTCGGGCATGATGGAATTCGTGACGAACCGTTGCTCGACAACATTGGTCCGCGGAAATCGGAGCCGCTCGCCCGTCGGAATGCCCAGCCGAATTTCCGCTTTGGTGACCAGATAAAGCACGCCGTGATGTTCCTCGCCATCTTTGGTGCGAATGATCGTCGTTTCGTATCCCGGCAAAATATCGGCATTGGGTTCGAGAACGGCTCGGATCAACTGATCGCGGCCGTATTTGTCGCCGATTCCTTCCAGATTGGGTCCGCATTTTTCCTGGCCGGACATGCCATGACAATTCGCGCAGGCGGTGCGATTCGATTCCTGAAACAACTTGCGTCCCTCGCTGCTGTTCCCGCGATGGCGCGAAGCAAAATCGCGGTAAGCCTCGAGATCAAACTCTGCGGCCAAGGCCGGGCCCGCAAGCGCGGCGGCCACCAGCCAAATGCCTGCGATCTGCGGCGAAAATCTCAACATGCACACGAGGGAAAAAAGATGGAGCGGATCATCCCGCCAATTGTGGCCTGCGCCGGCCAGGACAGGAGAGTTCAGCAAAGCCATGCCATCTAATTCTGTTTGGCCACATCCGCCCGGAGCGGTCCGCGCAATTGCTTTGAAGGAACGCCTCGTTTTTTGGCGAGCGGATCGATGTACCAGCGATACCCGCCCAGTTCGGAGTAAAATGCGTAAGGCCCATTCGCCTTCCACCATTGTTCCCAGGCAGCGTTTCCGGCAGCGGCTCCGGGTCCATCGGGCGCATAGCGTTCCAGGAGCGTGGCCGCAGTTTTTGCTTTAGCCGTGTCTTTCAGCGCTTGGATCATTTTCGGAAGAAAATCGGGCGCGTCGAACGGTGTGCCAAGCAATCTCGCTTCCTCATCCACTTCGAGCCGGTTCCCGGGTCCGGGATGCAACCAGGGACGCGCCGCTTTAAACCAGGCTTCGGCGGCAGGCTTGTCCTCCGGGTTGAAGGAAGCGAGCGCGCCCGGCGAATACATCTCTTTCATCCACTGCAAGCGATGCGCCGCTGATCCTCCAAACTCGAGGAAATATCCGGCGCGCCGGCGATCGATCGCCACCTTTTCCGCGCCAAACACCGATGGCGTGACATCGATGGGGCGATCCTCGGTAAAACGGCTGATGTAAACAATGGCGTTCACAAGCAGAGCACGGCCTGTCTCGTTCATTTCTGCCGCCGATTGTTCGAATCCGAAATGCAGCAGGTTGCCTTGCCGCCACAACGCGGCGGCGCGTGGAGTTTTCTCGTTTACGCCTCCGCAAAAAAACTCGACGTCCGGCACATCGGCAAAGTCGTAAAAATAAGTGCACCAGCCGCGTTGATAATCGTTGATGACGGTTTCAAAGCGGCGGATGCCATTGACCAGCGGCAGCACGTCCACTTCGTTTCCTTTCAATTCCGCGGCAAATGCTTTGGGCATCCGGATGCGCACGGCCGCGGCGAGGTCGATGGCGACGGGAGATTTGAAAATGGGATGATCGCTTAACCCGTAAGCGACAGGCGCGAGGCACGTTCACCCAGAACCGCCTTTGACCTTCCAGGCGACGGCGAGATTCAGTCCTGCGCTGCCGAGCAAGACGGTTGGTTTGTGCCATGAATCGCGGGCGCCCAAAGGAGAAAGACCGGTGCGTTCCGCGCGGGCCGAATCACTCTGGGGCCAATCGAGCAAAGCGACGTCAAAATCCAGAGGACCTCGAGGATCCAATTGCTGCCGCGAAATGGAGGTGACCGAACTGAAATGTTTCCTGAGCTCCGGTTCATACTCGGAAGCGCGATGTCCGATGTAAAGCACACGCAAGCGCAAGGGAGGCGGCGCGACGGTGTTGGCTGCGTGCAATGCCGGGAGAAAACGGAGCGCGGAAATCACCAGTAGCAATGCAACGAGAGCTCGCATGGTCGGGCCGACTCTAACCCGCGGTCCACTCCTGCCAAGAAAAAATCGGGTCCGCGTGAGTTCCTCAGCATGAATCCATTCAAAGATAGTGGATGGCCTCGAAGATCGTTTGATGGCGCTGCTCTGTTTTTGATGCGTTCCGCTCACACCAACTCTCGCACTTTGTCTTCCAAAATGGTGGTGGCGATCTTCATTCGTTTCGGTTGTCCGCGCGCCAGTGATTTGGCGAACTTGAGCGCCTGTTTGAGTTCCACTTTCGGAGGCATGGGCGGTTCGTAGGGATCCACCACCGCCTCCACCAGCACCGGAGCGCGGGTGTTGAGCGCTTCTTCCAGCATCGGACCGCACAGCTTGGGATCATCGATGGTCAATCCAATGCCACCACATGCACGGGCCACCATCGCGAAATCGATGGGGTGCAAATCGCAGGCAAATTCCGGATTGCCAAGAAAGACCATCTGCTCCCATTTGATCATGCCGAGAGAGTTGTTTTTCATGACGATGACTTTGATCGGCAGATGGTACTTCACGGCCGTGACGAACTCCGTCATGAGCATGGAAAAGCCGCCATCGCCAACGAACGCGACGCACTGGCGTTCTGGATAAGCGATTTGTGCGGCGATGGCATAAGGCAAACCATTGGCCATCGAGGCCAGTGTTCCCGAGAGCGAATACATCTGGCCGCGCTGCGCTTTGATCTGCCTTGCAAACCAGGTGGCCACAGTGCCGCTGTCGCAAGAAACGATGGCATCCGAGCGGAGCCGCCGGCCTAATTCCCAGGCGACCACTTGCGGCTTCATCGGCTTGTCGGGCCGGCTCCCCCGTTCCTCGATCGTTTTCCACCAGTCGCGCATCCCGCGCTGCGCCTTTTCCAGAAAAGAACGGTCTTTGTTGCGACGCAACATGGGCAGAAGTTTTTGCAAGGTGCGCTTGCTGTCGCCCACCAGACCAACCTCGACCGGAAAACGCAAACCGATGCGCGCCGGATCGAGGTCGAGCTGTACTCCGCGGGCCGCGCCGGGCTTTGGCAGGAATTCGATGTACGGAAATGAAGTGCCGACCAGGAAGAGGGTGTCGCAATTCTCGATGGCATTCTGTGAGGGCGTGGTTCCCAGCAAACCGATGCCTCCGGTGGTGAAAGGCGAGTCATCGGGAACGCAGCCTTTCCCGAGCAATGCCTTGATGATTGGGGCAGCCAACTTGTCTGCCAACGCCTCGAGTTCATCCGTTGCCCCAAGCGCGCCGCGGCCGGCCAGTATCGCGACTTTATGGCCTGCGTTCAAAATAGCGGCCGCCTTTTTCAAATCCTCATCCGCAGGCAATCCTGCGCGACAGGCAAATACCTCGACGTTGTGCCCTGGAACATTCCGGGTGGATCGCGCTTTTTTAAGGACTTCTTTCGATTGCAGATCGACCGGGAAATTCAGATGCGCGACGCCGCGGCGGCTGAGCGCGGTGCGGCAGGCAAGATGCGTCACGTTTTCAACATGTTCTGGCCCCATCACCCGCGTGGAATACTCGGCCACATCCATGAACACGCGATCCAGATCAACATCCTGTTGCGCGTGAGTATCGATAAGATCGTGATAATGATGGCCGGTGATGGCGAGCACAGGCTGGCCATCCAGTTTGGCATCGTACAATCCATTCAAGAGGTGAATGCCTCCTGGACCGGAAGTGGCGAGGCACACCCCGAGCTTGCCAGTATATTTGGCGTAAGCGCAGGCCATGAAGGCGGCGGATTCCTCGTGCCTCACTTGAATGAAACGAATCTGGTCTTCACGCTGACGGAGCGCCTCCATGATTCCGTTGATCCCGTCTCCCGGCAAACCGAAGATTGTATTCACGCCCCAGGCTTGCAGGGTTTCCACTAAAACATCTGCCGCAGTCGCTGCCATTTCTCCTCCTTTGTTTGCACCGAAAATAACGGTTCAACATCCTACAGAGGTCCCAAAACTCAACCGATGAAACGAGCAGAGTTGAGCTTCGACTCGAAGAGATTTTGCTCTTCGCCTGAAAGTCACCTGGAGATGCAGATGTTCAGGAAGCAGCCAAATGAAAGTGAAATCATGCGACTGCAATGGTTCGACTTTCCCACCAGAACCGCATCAGATCGAGCGGAAGCGCAATGGAAAATGCCAGTGATCGCGTCCTACTACCTCACTCGCTGCCGACATCACGCCTCGCGAGCGACCAATAAAGCGCGACGTCGCGCATCTGCTCAGGCGCGAGTCGTTTCGCCACGGTTTGCATCAAATGCGAGTAGTCCGTGCCACCGCGCTGATTTTTATGGAACAGCTCCAATTGCAGCAGCAGATATTCGTGGTATTGCCCGGCGAGTGATGGATACACCGCGTTGCGTGGCAAGGAATCGGCCCCGTGACATTCGATACAGGCCGGCACGCCTTGTTTCGGGATTCCGAATTGCGCAATCACTCGACCGCGTTCGAGCGATTTCGCGTCTATGGAAGGTGAGTCCGCGGGCCAATCGAATTTCCGCGGCAAACTTGCGTAGTATTCCGCCAGCTCCCGAATGGCTGGCGCATCCAAACCTGCGGCGACCGGTTCCATGATTCCGCTGTGCCGCTGGCCTCGAGCATAAGCTTGCAGCGAGCGCTCAAGGTACTCGACCTTCTGACCCGCCAATTTTGGAAATGCGCTCGAGCCCCGCCCATTTCCATCGATGCCATGACACCGCGCACAACTCTCCTTTGCCAGGCGCGGCGGCATGTTGGTCGGTTCGAGCTTTTCCAATCGGGCAGTGTCAGGCAAATCGATTCCGCCGTTCGCCAGCTGCCGGTATTCATCTGCCGTCATTCTCGGAAGCATTTCGAGAAATGCGACCACGGCCCAAACTTCATCGTCACGCATCGAGGCGGGCCATGCCGGCATGCCGGTCAATTTGATCCCGTGTTTCACGATGTAAAACAACTCGTTCGGCGCCCAGCGAGCGCGCGAGAATCTCAAATTGGGCGGACGCGGCAGCATTTTTTCAGCGACCCGTGGTTGAGCGCGCAGCGGGCTGCCGTGGCAAGGCGCGCAGCCGGTTTCGTAATGCCCTGCTCCCTTGAGCACCTGCGTCGCGTCCGTCAATCGCGGCGGCTTCAATCCCATCGCATGCGTCGAGACGGAACGGCCTTTTGAAAACTGCAAAAACCAACGTGTGGCCGCCCAGTGTCCCGAGCTCGCCTTAATGGAAACCAAACCCGAAGCCGAAAGCAAAAAACCACCAAGGGCAAGCAAGAGTAAAATCGCGGCGCCTTTCAATATCCAACGCTTGATCCGCGATCGTTTGGGCTCGACGCCATCCTCCGTTCGAGCGAGCGATCTGGCAGAGGAGCGGGAACGAACCAATCCTGTGCGCCACCGGCCCAGAAGCCATTTCAGAAACCATCCCAATCCGAGCAGGTGCAAAAGCCGTTTCATGAAACGTTCGCCTCCTTATCGAGCGCTTTGGCACGAAGCAACGACAGGGTCAGCCAGAGACCTCCCGCAAGATAAGAAACGCCGCCCACCAGAATCATGATGGCGCCGCCGAGATGCTGGTCTTCGAGTGCCGTCAGCGGCATCAAATGGTCCTTGTGCGCATGCGCGTAGAGCGGTCGCGGTGTCAATGCCAGCAACGCGCCCAGCAGCGCCATGTGCATCGAGGTCAACAGCAGCGCAACAATGCCGGCGCCGCATCGGTTGCGATCCGGTTCTCCTCCAAACGCCGATAACCACACCCACAATCCCGCCAAAAGAAACAGGCATTGTTCCACCACGAAACCACCGGTTGAATGGCGGGCCGCATCATGGAGCATCGGCGCATGCCACGCCCAAACGATGATCAGTTCGACCATCGAAGCCGGAATTGCGGCAAAGAACGCTGGGAGTTTTTTCACCGGATCTGCTGACGTCGCCGCAATTCCCAAAGCAAGGAGCGGCGCTGCCACCGCCACCACCGCCATGTGCATCAGCATGTGACCAGAAAACGCACGCTCCGCCAGAGCGGGCAACGGCGCGATCCAGGCAAGACCCAGAACCAAAAATCCAACCAACAAAAATAGGCTTCGCATATTCAGTCGCAGTTCCAAAAGAAGATCGCCACCAGCCCCGCAAACAGGGTCGCCACAGCACTCAACGCAGACAGCAGCAACGTCGAGAATCCAAGAAACCGATGCCGATCCTCGGGAGTGTCCGAGTCATGAGGGGTTTCACCGCCTGCGAGCCGGTGTCTCTGCAAGCCGCCCCAGCCGTTCCAACCAATGCCAATCAAGGCTATCACCGTGTAAATGGCGATAGCCCATCGAACCGCTCCCAACGTTCCATTCGAACCGGCCCATTTCGCGCACCAGATCGCCACCGTCAGGTAACAGAGAAAAAAATGCGCCGCCCAAATCGCGGGTGAAACAATCACTCGCCACAAACTTTCGTTGCTTTCCGGAAGCGTTTTCAAATCAACCTCCTCTTCATTTCGCCATCGGAAATCCTGCAATCACTCCCACGGTGAGCGCCGCGGTCAGCGCCGCGAAATGCCAGAACAACGCCGCATTACAAATATCGAGGTCGTGTCGCGCGGTCATTCGCCCTGTCGCGCGACGCGCCAGACAGTACAAATGCATGATGGCGCCGACCAGCGCGTGCATCGCCGTCCAAATCGCGAGCACCCAAACGATCGCATCATACACATCAGTTTTGGGATTCAACCCCGTCAGCCAAGGCCCGGCTAAGATTGCTCCCGCGCCACCCAGCGCGCTGAGAAAAGCCACGCACAACGATGCATAAAATGCCATTGCAGCACCGTTTCGATTCCAGCGTCGCGCCAGTTGCGTAAGTCCCCAGGAAACGAGCAACGCAATCGCCGCGAGCAACGGCCAAAAGATTCCCGGCCCTGGCGCGGTTGCCGGTGGAAAATCATCGTGAATCGTCCAGTAAAAAAAATAGCTGAAGATCAGGCAAATGAACGCGGTGAAGACCGCGAGCATCGTGATCAGCATGGCCCACCAGCCCACCGAGATCGAACCGGAGAGATAGAGCGGTAGAGAAAGGCCGAGTCCAACGTTCTTTTCCGCCTTTTCGGGAATGACAGCCGTGCCCGTCCAAAGCCAGTACCAAATCACGCCGATGGCTGCCAGGAGACTGACCAGCGCCGGGATCCACAGGTAAAACGTACCCAAAATAAAAAAGCCACCCAACGTCAGCGCGGCGATTGCTGGAATGAAGCTCGGACCCGGGAGCCTCAGGCATTGCATCGGTTGGGCATCAATCACCGATGAAACCATTGTCTCGCGCTTCGATTCTTCGGCATCCGCCAAATAAAATCGGCCTTGATCCACGTCGCGGACGAAATTTGGCTGCTGCCATAACGGATAGCGGCTGTCGATTTCCGGGATCGATCGCACGCCCCACGGTTCCGGCGGCATCACCGGAAGCCATTCCAACGTGCCGGCGTTCCAGGGATTGCGTTCTGAAATCGGTTGTTTCTTTTTCGGGCGCACGATGTCCCAGGCCACGATGGCAATTCCAATCCCAAGAATGAACGCGCCAATGGTGGAGATGAAGTTGAGCGTCTCGAATCCGAGTTCGTCGGGATAGGTGAATACACGCCGCGGCATGCCGCGCAGCCCGGTCAAATGCATCGGCAGAAAGGTGAGGTTGAATCCGACAAACATGAACCAGAAGGCGAGCCGTCCGAGGCGATCGGAAAGTCCTTTGCCATACAGCAGCGGAAAAAAATAATAACATCCGGCGACAATCGGAAAGACAGCGCCGCCAATCAGCACGTAGTGAAGGTGACCGACAACGAAGAACGTGTCGTGCGCCTGAAAATCGAACGGAGCCAGCGCCACCATGACGCCAGTCAACCCGCCCAAAACGAACAGCGCCAAAGCTCCCGCAGTGAAGAGCATCGGCACCGATCGCACCAAACGTCCCGCTGCAAGCGTCGCCAAAAAACAGAAGATTTGCACGCCCGTGGGAATGGCGACCGCTTCCGAGGCCGCGGAAAAGAGTCCCAGCGAAATTCCCGGCAAGCCGGTGGTGAACATGTGGTGCACCCAAAGTCCGAAGCTGAGAAAACCCGTGCCCACCGCCGCCAGAACGATCCAGCTGTATCCCACAATTGGCCTGCCGGCAAAGGTCGGCACCATCATCGCGATGAGCGCGACCGATGGCAAAAAAATGATGTAAACCTCCGGATGCCCAAAGAGCCAGAATAGATGCTGCCAGAGCAGCGGATCCCCACCCCGCGCCGGATCGAAAAATGGCCAATCGAATGCGCGCTCGAGTTCCAGCAACATGCTTCCGGCAATCAATGGAGGAAACGCAAACAACACCATCGCCGCCGCCACCAGCACGTACCAGCAATAAAGCGGAATCAAATTGATCCGCATGCCCGGCGGACGGCATTTCAGCGTCCCAACAATCAACTCAACGGCCGCGGCGATGGCGGCAATTTCGATAAACGAAAACCCCAGCAGCCACATGTCCGCGCCCGTGCCGGGCTGATATTTCGAAGTCAAAGGCGGATACATGAACCAACCTCCCCGCGGCGCGGCATCGAATAAAATCGAGCCAGCCAAAAAAATTCCGCCGAGCAAAAAGCACCAGAAACCAAACGCCGAAAGCCGCGGAAATGGCAGATCGCGCGCCCCCAGCATCTGCGGAAGAAAAATGACCGCGATCGATTCAAAAATGGGGATGGCGAACAGAAACATCATCACCGATCCATGCACGGTGAAAACCTGATTGTACGTTTCTGCGGAGAGAAAATCGTTGTTCGGTCTGGCCAGTTGAATTCGCATCAGCAACGCCAGCACTCCTCCGAACAGGAAAAACAAAAAGGCCGTCGCGGTGTACCAGATCCCCACGATGGTGTTGTTGACTTCCGACCAGTACCTCCATCCTTTCGGGGCTGTCCAGGCCTGGCGCAAACGCGCTTCCTGCGCCTGCCGTATTTCTTGCGAGGGTTCATGCGCCAAGGGATGAACGTCGCCACGCCTCCCGAATGCATCCGAGTGGCGCGTCATTTGAGTTCCTCCAGGTAAGCCGCCATTGCTTGCACATCCTCCTCGGGCAACATGCCGAAATGCGGCATGAGCACTCCCGGTTTGAGTCGATGCACTTTTTGAATCCATTCCGCAAAGCTCTTTCGCGTGGCCGGAAGAATTCCCGCGCCGATGCTCAAACGGCTTCCCACATGGGTAAGGTCGGGGCCAATCAACCCTTGCGCGCGCGTCCCGCGAATCGCATGACAAGCCCCGCAACCATTGGCGAGAAACAGCTTCTGGCCGCGCTCGATTAAACCGGGCGATGGGCGCGCGGCATCTTCGCTCTGGCGCATCGTCCATCGGGTAAACTCCTCTTTTTCCATGACCACCGTGTAAAACGCCATGAAGGCATGCGAAGTCCCGCAGTATTCCGCGCAGGCGCCGCGATAAATTCCCGTGCGAGTGGGTGTGAGAGCCAGATGCGTGACGCGTCCCGGAATCATGTCCTTCTTGCCGCCGATCGATGGAATCCAAAAGGCGTGGATGACATTCGAGCTGCGAAGTTCAAATTGAACCGGTTCACCGACTGGCAATCGAATCTCATTGGCCAGGGCGAACGATTTTCCGTCCGGCAATTGATAACGCACCCGCCACCACCATTGCTCGCCATCCACAAAAACTTTTAAAGCGTCCGGCGGTGCTTGAGCCACTTGTCCGGGCAAAATCGAGAGGCCGTACATCAGCAGTGCGGCCAAAATCCCGGTGGGCAGCGCCGCCCCGAAAACAACGATGAAGAGGTTTGCCTGGCGCCGGCCCTTTTCGGGCGAAACGCGAACCGAATAGAAACTCAATCCGAGCACGGCCCCCCAGATGAGCAAAGCGCCCGCCGCCATCGCCCAGAACAAGCGAGCGAGTTGTGCAGCCTCCCGCCCCGCCGGATCCAATGCCGATTGCTGGCCATGGCAACCCACAAGCAAGAGGAACGCGGTGGCTGAACCGCATCTCCAAAGCAACGCATACGAAAAAAATGCTCCGGCCCTCGCGCGCGGGTGCGCAGCGGCATGCCATCGAAAAAAATTGCCAAACTGGTTCATCGGTTCGTGATGCGCGCTCCTGTTAACTCCTCTCCATTTCTGATTTGACCGCAACGAACGATTGCAATCGGCAGTGGCTCTCTGGAACTCCCGTTGAATTCGCGTCCTCCCGGCACGATTCATAATCTCGTCACGCCGCGCCAATTCGCAACGAAGGAAAAAATCCCTGCTTGCGCCTCGTTTCAATTGAACGAACTTTTCCAGTTGCGACGCAGCTTCGGCCAGGCAGGGGAACGTCGCGGCACTGGAGGAGAAAACAACGTCAACTCATTGGATTACCGATTGCCTTTGGTTATGTACCGTCCGATTCGTGATTACGCCGTTATCGGCGACATGCATAGCGCTGCGCTGGTGAGCAGTGAGGGCTCGATCGATTGGGCGTGCCTGCCGTATTTTGATTCTCCGGCGCTGTTTGTGCGCCTGTTGGATCACGCGCAAGGAGGCTATTGTTTCGTGCGGGCGCGCGAAGCTGTGAAGCGGTCCCGCCGCTATCTCGATGGCACGAACATTCTGGAAACCATGTTCGAAACACGTTCGGGCAAACTGCGCCTCTTCGATTTCATGCCGATTCGCAAGCGGAGAAAAACTCATCCCGACGAACCGGATGTGGAAAGCCCGCATCGAATTGTCCGTTGCGCCGAATGCGTGGAAGGAACCGTCGAATTGGAAATTGAAATCAAGCCGACGTTTTCGTTCGCGTCGGAGCAGTCGCGGCTCGAGCCGGCCGCCGGAGGTTTTTTATTTCGGAGCGGTGCATCCGGTTTGCATGTCTGGTGTTCGCACGGACTGAAGTTGAAGGAAAACTGGATGGCCGCACAGATTCCATTGCGAAAGGGAGAAAATCTTTCCCTGGTGTTGTCGCATACTAATGGGCATCCGCATTCCGATGCGCTCGATGCCGAACGCGTCGAGGAGGCATTTCGCGAAACGCGAAGCTACTGGCGGCAATGGAGTGATCAGATGCGTTATGACGGTGAATTTGGCGAAATGGTTTTGCGCAGCGCCCTGGTTTTGAAACTCCTCACGTTCGAGCCCACTGGAGCAATTGTGGCCGCGCCCACCACATCGTTGCCGGAAGAGATCGGGGGCGTGCGCAACTGGGATTACCGCTATTCATGGCTTCGGGATTCGACGTTCACCCTGATCGCGCTGATGAATCTGGGTTACATGGATGAAGCGCACAAGTTCCTTCATTTCGTGGAGCTGGCCTGTGATTGTCCGGCAGAGGATTTGGACATTCTTTTCACCGTTCACGGTCAACGGCTCCGCGGCGAACAGGAACTGCGCCATCTGGAAGGCTATCGCGGTTCGAAACCGGTGCGCATCGGCAATGCCGCCGCCGGCCAGAAACAGCTCGATGTCTTTGGCGAAGTGCTCGATTCCATTTATCTCTACGCCTGTCGCGGCGGGTTCGAGCGTTTCCAGGAAAGTTTTGAAAACGTCTGGCCGATGGTCGAGCGCATCGCCAACCACGTGATGAAGATTTGGCGCACGCCCGACAGCGGGATTTGGGAAGTGCGCAGTGAACCGCGCCATTTCCTGCATTCCAAAGGCATGTGCTGGGTGGCGCTCGATCGCGCCATCCGGCTCGGCGCCAAGTTCGGCTTTGCCAACCACGCCCGCGAATGGCAGCACGAACGCGATGCCATTCTCGAGAGCATTTGTTCGGAGGGATACAACGCGGCCATCGGCGCATTTCCCGATTCTTACGGATCGCGCTCGCTCGATGCCTCGATTCTCCGGTTGCCGATGTTGGGGGTGCTCGATGCGTCCAGCGCCCGGATGCGATCTACCATCGAACAAATCGAGCGCCGGCTCATGCGGCATGGATTGGTTTATCGCTACCTCGAATTGGATGACGGATTGCCCGGCGGGGAAGCGACATTTGGCATTTGCACGTTTTGGCTGGTGAACAACTACGCATTGCAAGGGCGGCTGGATAAAGCGGAGGAGCTTTTCCATACCATGCTCGGCTACGCCAATGACGTCGGCCTTTACGCTGAAGAAATCGATCCGGTGAACGACGAGCATCTCGGCAATTTCCCACAAGGCTTCACCCACATCGCTCTGATCAATTCCGCCATCCGCATCGCCGCCGCCCGCAAAGGCACTCGCCCTCCCGAACAAGCGATCGTCGAAAAAACCAAACGCAAAGAGCCCGCCCTGCAAACCTGAACCGATCTTGAAGCATGAAAGCTGTCGCGGTTTCACCCCGCCAAAAATTTTCCGCACGCCTCCTTGAAATTCCCGCGCCGAAACCGGGGCGCCGCGAAGTACTCGTGCAAACGCTCGAAATCGGAATCGACGGAACGGATGCCGAGATCAATGAGGGACTCTATGGCAGCGCTCCTGCCAACGCCGATTTCCTCATCGTCGGCCATGAAGCTTTGGGACGAGTGCTGGCCGTGGGGGATGAAGTGGCGGATTTGCAACCCGGCGACCTGGTGGTGCCGATGGTGCGGCGGCCGTGTCCGGAAGCCTGCGCCAATTGCCGGCGCGATCATTTTGACATGTGTTCGACCGGCCATTATCTCGAACGCGGCATCAAAGGGCTGCATGGATTTCTCAGCGACTTGTTTGTCGAGGAGCCACGATTCCTCGTCAAAGTGCCCGAGAGCATCCAGACAATCGCCACCTTGCTCGAACCGCTCAGCGTGGTCGAAAAAGCCGTCCTGCAAGCGTTCACGATTCAGCATCGGTTGACCTGGACGCCAAAAACCGCGTTGGTCCTCGGGGCCGGCCCCATTGGATTGTTTGCCACCATGATTTTGCAATTGCACGGACTGAAAACTTTCACTGTGGATCGCGTGCCTGAAGAGAGCGCCAAAGCCCGAATCGTTTCGAGCACTGGCGCGACTTACATCAAAAATGAGTCTCCGAGCCTGAATGAAACGGCTGAAAATATCACGCGCGCTGTGGGCGACCCGATCGATTTCATCGTCGAGGCCACCGGCTACAGCCCGTTTGTCTTTCAATCCATGAGCCTGATCGGACTCAATGGTGTGGTGGCCTTGCTGGGAATTTCCGGCGGCGATCTCCACGTGCGCGTGCCTGCGGATTGTCTCAATCTGGACATGGTCCTCGGCAACAAACTCGTGTTCGGAAGCGTCAACTCGAATCTCGACCATTTCGAGCAAGGCCTGCAACACATGCACGAATTCGAGCAACGCTGGCCGGGATTATTTTCCCAGGTTGTAACGCGCCGTTTACCTCTCGATGAATTTTCCCGCAGCTTTGAAAAGGAGCCGGGCGGCATCAAGACGGTTCTGCAATTGAATCGATAAACGGCGGTGGCCGCGGATCTTCGCTCTACTTCTCCGCGGCGTTGGCGGGCGATGCCACCGGGGCGCGGAACGAGCGTTCGACAGCATCATTGCGGTCGGTGGAAATCTTTTGCGCGTCACGCCAGAGCCAGCGCATGATTTCGGGAAAAATCGCGCCACCCTGTTTCTGCCCGTGATTTCCAATGCCCCACACGTAATTCAGGTCATAACCCTTTTTGGTCAGGGCTTCGGCCAACCGGACATTCTGAAAAAACCAATCGCTGCTGTTGGGATCATTGCCACTGCGGCTGGGGAATCGATTGTCGTTGCGTCCGTCCTGCAAAAAAATGCGGATCGGCTTCCGTTCGTTTTCCAGAACAAGATCGGCATACGTGTGCCCGCCTCGATTGCCTAAGTTGACGAAGGTGCCGACGAAAGTGAAGACCTTACGGAAGTGATCGGGCCGATGCCAAGCGACCGTAAACGCGGCAATGCCGCCCGAACTGGCGCCACCAATCCCGTGCATCTCCGGATCGCGCGCAATGTTGTAATCCTTGTAGAGCGCCGGCAGCAGTTCATCGACGATCACGCGCGGATATTTGTCATTGAGAGCATTGTATTCTTCGGGGCGATTGGTATCGCGATCGCCCCAGTTTTGCGGGGTGGGCTCCGGCTGATCGGGACGCCGGCCTGGATTGATGAACACGCCGAGCATGACAGGGATTTCGCGGCGATAAATCAAGTTATCCAAAACGTGGTGCGCCTGCACATCGCCTGGCTCGTTCTTGAACGCCTGGCCATCGTTGAAAACCATGAGCGCCGCGGGTTGGGACGGATCATATTGCGCCGGCACGTAAACCCAATAGGTATGTTGCGTGCCGGGAAACACTTCGCTGGGCAACGTTTTTGGGCCATCAAAACGGCCCTTTGGCACATCGGGATGCGGCATGGAATCGGGCCCGAGCTTGTAGTAAGCGTCCATCTTTGGATCGCGCCCGCCACGCCCCGCGCGGCTGGCAGCTTGAGCGGATGAAGATTGATTCGTTTGCCCGGGAGCCTGCGCCTGCGCGAAGGCTTCGCAGTCCATCGCGATAATCCAGATGAAGAACAAGAAAAACGGTCTCATGAGTTCAGCGTTAAAATTAGGAGTTGAATCCGCGCGGAGATTAGGTCTCCAAACTACCGCGGCCAAGAAAAAATCTGCGGTAAACCGAACCGCCGCGAACTCAACGTCAATTCACCCATGGAAAAATGGCTGGCTCCGACTGCGGTGGTCTTGTGTCCTCCCGCCGCTTTCAACTCGCTTCAAACAAGCGCAGGGTCGCGAACCGCGCGAGCGATATCGGCAACTCATCTAACGCCGAGCCCATTGCGATACGGGAGCGGTATAAAGCCCTGCTCAGGCACTTACATTGATCCGCCGCGTAATCTTTTGTTTAATCCAGTGTTCGTTGGTTCCTAAGCACCGCAACGTCGCGAGCGATAATCTGCATCTCAGACTGGCGCAACAAAACCCGCAACTCGCCGCAATCATCGGCACGATGAACTTCCGCGTAGAGCCAGATATCGCCAACCATTTCAGAAAACCTCGCTTCGCGTACGTCAAGAAACCGAAGGATGCAAGCACCCTCTCCTATCGCCATAAGATGGAGGTTACCTCGGCAGCACCGGGCCGATCCACCGCAAGAATATCGGCATCGTGGAAATCCGCATCGACCAATTCTCGCCACCCCGGGGTCAACTGGTCTCGCGTGCGAGACAACTCCTGAGCGTATCGCGTCCAAAGGCTTTTCCATCGTGACCAACCTCTCCAATGACTCAACTGCCGACTGGCTTCGCGCGTGAAATATTTCATGCAATGTGCGAGTTCGTTCTAACCTATTAAACAATAAACAAATTAACGTTCGGCTTTGGATAAATGGCGCGTTGCCGAATCGAATGACTCGCTGGGAAAATTGGGATCTTTCGCGTAAATCCTTCGCTTCAA
>JBFMDG010000063.1:0-17021 GCA_040754135.1 Verrucomicrobiota bacterium | reverse complement strand
GGCGGCAAAGCCGCCGGCGCGGCCGGCGCAACCGAAGAGGCCGCCGGCGGAAAAGCAGGCGCCAAAGACGAAGGCCCGATCATCGACGCCGAAGTCGTGGACGAAAAGAAGTAGGCGCCTCGCTCCGCCGCCGGCCGGGGCGCGTGGAGCGCGCCGGCGCACAACAAAAGAATTTTTCCCGCAGCGAGTGCAGCGGGATTTTCACTCGAAAAGTAAACGCAACCAAAAGCAAAACACGAACGTATGGCAATTAATGTTAAACCCCTCGGAGATCGGATCCTCGTGGAACCGATCGAAGAGAAGGAAGTGAAGAAAGGCGGAATCATCATTCCTGATACCGCCAAGGAAAAACCCACCGAAGGCGTCGTCGTTGCGCTCGGCACCGGTAAAACCGATGACAGCGGAAAGAAGATTCCGTTCGAAGTTAAAAAAGGCGACCGCGTGCTTGTGAGCAAATACGGCGGCACCGAAATCAAACTCGACGGCAAGGAATACAAGATCCTCAATGCGGACGATATCCTCGCCATCATCGAGTAACCTCAACTCCCAACTCCAAACTAAGGACTAAATACTATGGCAGCAAAACAACTTGTTTTTGACGAAGCCGCTCGTCAGTCCCTGCTCAAGGGCGTCAACAAACTCGCTAAAGCAGTCACCGCAACGCTCGGCCCCAAAGGCCGCAATGTCGTTCTCGACAAAAAATTCGGCTCCCCCACCGTCACCAAAGACGGCGTCACCGTGGCCAAGGAAATCGAACTGGAAGATCCCTATGAAAACATGGGGGCGCAAATGGTTCGCGAAGTCGCCAGCAAAACCAGCGACGCCGCCGGCGATGGCACCACCACCGCCACCGTGTTGGCTGAAGCCATTTTCCGCGAAGGCCTGAAACACGTCACCTCCGGCGCCAACCCCATCGGCATTCAACGCGGCATCCAAAAAGCCGTCGAAGCCGCGGTGGAACAATTGGCCAAGATCTCCAAAAAGGTCAAAGACAAGGAAGAGATCAAACAGGTGGCCACCGTCTCCGCCAACTGGGACAACACCATCGGTGAAATCATCGCCGATGCCATGGACAAAGTCGGCAAGGACGGCACCATCACTGTGGAAGAAGCCAAGTCGATCGAAACCACCCTCGAAGTCGTCGAAGGCATGCAATTCGACAAAGGCTATCTCTCTCCCTACTTCGTGACCAACGCGGAAACGATGGAAGCGAAGATCGAAGATGGCTACATCCTGATCTACGAAAAGAAGATCAGCAGCCTCAAAGATCTGCTCCCGATCCTCGAAAAGATCGCTAAGGTCGGCAAGCCGCTCCTCATCATCGCGGAAGACGTCGAAGGCGAAGCCCTCGCCACCCTCGTCGTCAACAAACTGCGTGGCACCCTCAATGTGTGCGCCGTCAAAGCCCCCGGCTTCGGTGATCGCCGCAAGGCCATGCTCGAAGACATTGCCATCCTCACGGGCGGCAAGTGCATCACGGAAGATCTCGGCATCAAGCTGGAAAACCTCCAGATCGAAGATCTCGGCCGCGCCAAATCGGTGGTTGTGGACAAGGAAAACACCACCATCGTGGAAGGCGCTGGCAAGAGCTCTGAAATCCAGGGACGCGTCACCCAGATCCGCCGCCAGATCGAAGAGACCACTTCCGATTACGATCGCGAGAAACTCCAGGAGCGCCTCGCCAAACTCGCCGGTGGCGTAGCCGTTATTAACGTCGGCGCCGCGACCGAAACCGAAATGAAGGAAAAGAAAGCCCGCGTCGAGGACGCGCTCCATGCGACTCGCGCCGCGGTCGAAGAAGGCATCGTTCCTGGCGGTGGCGTGGCGTTGCTCCGCACCTTGTCAACCATCGATGCGCTCAACCTCACCGACGAAGACGAAAAGATCGGCGTGGAAATCGTCAAACGCGCCATTGAATCCCCGCTGCGCGCTCTCGCCGCCAATGGCGGTTATGAAGGCAGCGTCGTCGTTCAGGAAGTCAAACGCCGCAAGGGTAATGACGGCTTCAACGTCTCGACGGGCGGTTACGAAGACCTGGTCAAAGCGGGCGTGGTAGATCCGAAGAAGGTTACCCGCACAGCGCTGCAGAATGCCGCTTCGATCGCCGGTTTGCTCCTGACCACTGAGTGCCTCATCACCGAGATTCCGGAGAAGGAAAAACCGGCTCCGGCAGGTGGCGGCCACGGTGGCATGGGCGGCATGGACTACTAAGTCCCAATACATAAACGGAGGAACTGAGAACCATCCAGAGGCTGCCCTGCGTCAGCGGGGCAGCCTCTGACTTTTGGAGTCACTTCAGCGCACCTGTTCGGATGGCTGTGGCTTGGAATGCCGCGCGCCTTTGAAACAGGCCATTTTCAGGGTTCCATTTCAACCTGGTGTTGATTTCCAAGGCTTTACATAGTTTCCCGAGTTCCCCCGGTGGCGCTGGGAAAGTTCCGGACGCCGTCGGGGGAGTTTAGCGACCCGTCAGGGGAGTTTAGTGACCTGTCGGGGGAGTTTAGTGACCTGTCGGGGGAGTTTAGTGACCCGTCGGGGGAGTTTAGCGACCTGTCGGGGGAGTTTAGTGACCCGTCAGGGGAGTTTAGTGACCCGTCGGGGGAGTTTAGCGACCCTTCGGGGGAGTTTAGCGACCCTTCGGGGGAGTTTAGCGACGCTTCGGGGGAAACCGATTTTAACCGAACCATGGCGTGTGCGCCCGTCCACTTGACGGGAGGCATGAGCCAATATTGATTGCTCTCGTATGCAACCGGATAAACTGACGACAAAGTCTCAAGCCGCTTTGCAGGCTGCTCAAGCCGTCGCTCACCAGCGATCCCATCAGCAGCTCGACTCCGAACATCTTCTCCTGGCGTTGACGGACCAAACGGACAGCCTTGTGCCGGCGCTGCTTCAAAAACTGGGCGTGCGACTCCCGCAGTTCAGAGCCGATCTTGAACGCGAATTGGATCGCCGTCCCAAGGTCACCGGGGTCAGTTCCGCCGATTTGTTTCTCAGTCCGGAGTTGAAGAAATCGCTCGATGCCGCCGAAGCGGAAGCCAACAAACTGAAGGACGATTACATCAGCACCGAGCATCTGCTGCTCGGCTTGATGGCGGAGGGAGGCGGCGCGGTCAAACGGTTGTTCCAAACGCATGGATTGAAACGCGATGAACTGCTGAAGGCACTGGCCGATTTGCGCGGCAACCAGCGGGTCACCGATCCGAATCCCGAGGACAAGTTTCAAGCGCTGGAAAAATACGGCCGCGATCTCACCGCCCTCGCGCGCGCCGGCAAGATCGATCCCGTCATCGGACGCGATGAAGAAATCCGCCGCGTCATGCAAGTGTTGACGCGCCGCACAAAAAACAATCCCGTTCTGATCGGCGAACCCGGCGTGGGCAAGACCGCCATCGTGGAAGGCCTCGCGCGGCGAATCGTCAGCGGCGATGTTCCCGAATCTTTAAAAAACAAGCGCGTCGTCGCCATGGATCTCGGCGCCATGATCGCCGGCGCGAAATATCGCGGCGAATTCGAGGATCGTCTGAAAGCGTTCCTGAAAGAAATCACCGCCAGCGAAGGCCGCATCATTCTTTTCATCGACGAATTGCACACGCTCGTCGGCGCCGGCGCGGCTGAAGGCGCGACCGATGCGGCGAACTTGCTCAAACCGCAGCTGGCCCGGGGCGAACTCCGGGCCATCGGCGCGACCACGCTCGATGAATACCGCAAACACATCGAAAAAGACGCGGCCCTCGAACGCCGTTTCCAACCGGTCCAGGTGGCTGAACCAACCGTCGAGGCAACTATCGCGATTCTTCGCGGGTTGAAAGAGCGTTACGAAGTTCATCACGGCGTGCGGATTCAAGACGCCGCGCTGGTGGCGGCGGCGACGCTTTCCCACCGTTATATCACAGAGCGTTTTCTGCCTGACAAAGCGGTCGATCTGGTGGACGAAGCGGCCTCGCGATTGCGCATGGAACTTGATTCGATGCCCACCGAGATCGATCAACTCGAACGGCAAATCATGCAGCTCGAAATCGAGCAAACCGCGCTCAAGAAAGAAAAAGACGAAGCCTCCCGCGAGCGATTGCGCAAGCTGGAAAAAGATTTGGCGGATTTGAAGGAGCAATCGTCCCAAATGAAAGCGCAATGGCAAAACGAAAAAGCCGCCATCAACGCCGTGAGCATTTTGAACGAGCAGCTTGAATCCGCCAAAATGGAAATGGAAAAAGCCCAGCGCGCCGGAGATCTCAATCTCGCCGCGCAAATCCAATACGGACGCGTTCCGGAACTGCAAAAGAAACTGGCCGCCGCGCAAAAAGAATTGCACGAAAAACCTCCCGGCCAGCGATTGCTCAATGAAGAGGTGACCGAAGAGGACGTCGCCAAGGTGGTCTCCTCCTGGACGGGAATACCCGTCACGAAAATGCTCGAAGGCGAACGCCAAAAACTGGTGCACATGGAGGCACGGCTGCAAAAACGCGTCGTCGGCCAGGAGGAAGCCATCGCCGCCATCGCCAATGCCGTGCGGCGCGCGCGCAGTGGATTGCAGGATCCCAACCGCCCGATCGGTTCATTCATTTTTTTAGGCCCGACCGGCGTGGGCAAAACCGAACTCGCCAGAGCGCTGGCCGAATTTTTGTTCGACGACGAAAACGCCATGGTGCGCATCGATATGAGCGAGTACATGGAGAAACACACCGTGGCGCGGTTGATCGGCGCGCCTCCAGGCTACGTCGGTTATGAAGAAGGCGGGCAGTTGAGCGAAGCCGTCCGCCGCCGTCCCTACAGCGTGGTGCTTTTCGACGAGATCGAAAAAGCGCACCACGACGTTTTCAACGTGTTGTTGCAGGTGCTCGATGACGGCCGGCTCACCGATGGCCAGGGGCGCACGGTCGATTTCAAAAATGTGATCGTGATCATGACGAGCAACATCGGTTCGCCGATCATCCAGCAATATTTCCGGGCCGGCCCGCTTTCCACCAAGGACCACGCCGAAATGGAGGAGCGCGTCAAAATGGAACTGCGCGGCCATTTTCGGCCGGAGTTCCTGAACCGCGTCGATGACATCATCATTTTCCACAGCTTGAGCGAAAAACATCTGACCACGATTGTGGATATTCAATTGCAGCGGCTGGACAAACGGCTCCAGGCTCAGCACATCCAGCTGGACGTGAATTCCTCCGCGAAACGCTTGCTCGCGCGCGAAGGTTACGACCCGCAATTTGGCGCGCGCCCGCTCAAACGCACCATTCAGGAACGGCTCATCGATCCGCTGGCGATGCGGCTGCTCGATGGAGAATTCAAACCCGGCGACCGCATCGCCGTTTCCGCCGAGGACGGGGAGTTGCGTTTCGAAAAGGAGTGACGCGCCTCAGCCAGTGGGAAAAGCGGATGCCATGGGTTGATCCCGTTTCGGCAAAACGAGGCGTTGAGAAAATTCGTGCGCGATGCGGCGTCCCCCGGGCTCAACCGCTCGCCGCGGGCACAGCCGGCTTGATGCTCTCTTCCACGATCACAGCGGTGACCACATCGGCGCCGACATTCAAGGTGGTCCGCGCCATATCGAGAATGCGATCGGTGCCGAGGATAAGGGCGATGCCTTCAGGCGGAATTCCGAATTGAATCAGCAAACCGACAATCAGCGGCAAGGATGCCCCGGGCACACCGGCCACGGCCACAGCGCTCAAGACTGCCAGAAGCAGCAGCGTGATTTGCTGTCCCAAACTGAGATCTACTTTGAACACTTGAGCAATGAACAAAACCACGCACCCTTCATAAAGCGCTGTTCCGCTCATGTTCATGGTCGCTCCCAAGGGAAGGACGAAGCCGGCCGTGCTGGCAGAAATCCCAAGATTCTCGCGGCTTACCTGAATTGTCGTTGGCAATGTGGCGTTGCTGGAACTGGTGGAAAATGCCGTGACAAGAATCGTGCGAATGGCGCGAAAAAACTGCCGCGGAGAAAGCCGGCTGAAGAGCTTCAACAAAACCGACATCGTTCCAAACAAATGAATGGCCATCGTCGCCAACACCGCCAGCACGAATAAAAGCAGCGCCTGCAAAAATTCGAATCCGGTTCGGACGACGATGCTGAAGATCATTGCCGGCACGGCAAAAGGCGCCAGGAGAAGGGCCCAATGCACGATGAGCGTCATCAACTCTGCCACAATGCTTAAACCTGACTGCAGCTTCTCCCGTTTCTCATCACTCAATTGTGTGCCCACGGCCCCCAGCAGCAGTGCGAACAAAATCAAGGGAAGGACCTGAAATTCCACCACCGATTTGAGCAAATTGGACGGCAGGAACATCTCGACCAGCATCGCGAAGCTGAATGCGGGCTGAGTGGCGGCGCGTGCCTTCGCTTCCTGCGCGGACTGGCCGAATTCACTCAGCAACCGATTTTTCAAGCCTTCGTCCACCGAGGCTCCCGGCTGAACGAAATTCATCATCAGCAATCCGAGCGCGACTCCGATTGCCATATTGAGGAAAAATATCAAAAAAGTTTTCCCGGCGAGCGGACCCAATTTATCCAACCGCCCCAACTGCAACACTCCCAACGCAAGGGACGCAAACACCAGCGGCACGACCACCGAAAAGAGAAGGCGAAGGAAAATCTTTCCGATCGGATCCAGGATTTGCGTCGCGACCCATTGCACCTTTGGCGCGGCTGCAGGAACCTCATTGATGAACCATCGCGCCACCAGCCCGAGCAAAAGCCCGATGAGCAAACCCCAAAGAATGCGCGTGGCCAGACGATCGGAGGACGCTTTGATCACGCGCCAGAAATAACGGAACAACCGGAGTCTGTCCATATCGGACGCGCTGCGGAAACGCCGCCGTTCCGGTTAAGAACAGACGCGAACCTGCGGGTTTTACTGGCCTGGAGGCGGAATGGAAGCAATGGCCTCCCGCAATTGCTCCGTCGCTTCCCGATAAACTTCTTTCAAGCGCGACTTCGAACAGGATTGAGCCTCAGCCCGCAATCTTTCAAATCGCAGCGGTTCGCCAAAGCGGATGCTGATGCGATGCGGCCGCGGCAAAAGGTGGTGGCGGCTCATGGCTTCAAACGCGCCAAAAACGCGAATCGGAATTACCGGCGCCTCCGATTTGATAATGGTCAGCCCGATGCCAGATCGAAACGGCTGGAGTTGGCCATCCGGACTGCGAGTGCCTTCCGGAAAGAGGATGATCGCGCCGCCTGCGAGCAGCCGGTCCAGAATCACGCGCAAGCCGGCGGCGCCGCCCCCCTCGCGGTCCACGGGCACGGCGTTAAGGTGGCGCAAGAGCGATCCCGCAACGGGAAATCGAAAGAGGGACTCACGCGCCAGGTAGTTGATCTCGCGGGGAACAGCCGCACCGATGAGCGGCGGATCGAGAAAACTGACATGATTGGAGGCAAGAATGGCCCGGCCAGTGAGCGGGACATTTTCAAGACCGATGATCCGCCATCGAAAATAGATCCGGAAAAAAATACGCGCGGATTTCCAGATGAGATAATAACCGGGTTTCATCCTGGCCGAGCCGGGCACTGCCTCAATGGCTCGAGGCCTGCCGGGTTGGGTTTCGCTCCCGGAGCTGGCGTTGAACCATTTCGATGATCAACGCGCTGGTCTCGGCGCTGGTCATTTGCGAATTGTTGATCACCTTGGCCCCGAGCGGCACGATGAGCGGCGCGGCTTTGCGCTGGCTGTCGCGCTCATCGCGCGCGGCCAGATTCTCCTGGACGCCTTCCGCCGCCCGGCGTTTCGAGCGTTCGTCGAGCGCGGCATCGAGATAAAACTTAAAATCGGTTTCGGGAAATACATTTGATCCAATGTCACGCCCTTCCATGACGAGATTGCCGAACTGAACACATTCGCGCTGCTTCTTTTTCATCCAGGCCCGCACGCGCGGAACGGCAGCCACGTGCGGCACCGCCGCGCTCGTCTCAGCCGTGCGGATTTCCTTCTCCGGAAAATATCCGTCCACCAGCAGGCGGACTTGATGGTCGACACATTCGAGTTTGGTTTTCCAGCGGTGGCAGGCGGAGGCGACGGCTTTGGCGTCGTGAATATCGATTCGCTTTTGCAAGCAGTACCAGGCGAGAGTCCGGTACATCGCGCCCGTATCGACGTAAACGAACCCGAGCGCGCGAGCGACCAGCTTCGCATTGGTGCTCTTGCCGCTGGCGCTGGTGCCGTCGATGGCAATGACTATCGGTTGAGACATGATTTGCAACAGTTGTGAGCGATCAAGCTTTGATCAGCCCGGGGAACGATTGCCTGCCGTGCATCAATCGGCAAACAATTCCTGATCGGAAAGCGGGCGGCCCGTGGCCCCGTCCAAAAGAGTTGCGCCAAGTCCCTCGGGCGGCGGTGCGGCCAATTTCTGAAAAAAATTGGGGAAGGTTTTTTTGACGCACACGGGTTCGCGAATTTTCACGCCGGGCACTTTCAGCCCGAGTGTGGCAAAGCACATGGCCATGCGATGATCCTGATAGGTTTCAATTTCTGCGCCGTGCATTCTTTCTGACGGGAACACTTCGAGCGTATCCTTCCATTCCACCACTTTGGCGCCGCAGCGCGTCAACTCGGTTCGAAGAGCTTCGACGCGCTCACATTCCTGAAGACGCAACCGGCCGAGGTCCACAAAATGGACCGGGTGATCAGCGCAAGGCGCGATGGCAATCGCTGTCATGATGCTGTCACCTAAATCGCCATGGCGGGAAATCATTTTCGGCAACGGCAGGAAACGCGGAAATTGTTCGTCCACCTGCCAGCCCGATGATGGCCAGCGGCCCACGGTAATCAGGGGCGGAAAAGCCAGTCCCGGCGGCGCGTCGGGCAGCGGACCATTCCCCGCTAGAGACGCTTCCGCCAGCGGATCCAGCGCGGCAGAAGCCGGGCATCCCAAAGCCAGCCACCCGGCCGCCCAGAAATAGCTTCCGCTCGAGGCATCGGGTTCAATACGAAATTCACCTCCATACGCCGGGAATGACTCCACCATTTGAGTGGTCATGGCCACATAGGGAGATTCTTCCGGATTTTCCCCGGTAATCTCGACTGTCCAACCCGCTTTGGCGGCGCATAGCAGCAATGCCGACGCGAATTGCGAGCTTTCAGCGATGCTGACATGGCAATGCCCATAATGCCGTCCGTGTGCGTGAATGAATGCGGGCAGCCGATCATTTGGCGAATCGATGCGATAACCCAATTGACGAAGCGCTTGAAACAAAGCCGCTTGCGGCCGGTCATGCATTCGGTGAACGCCATGAAGCCGATAAACCCCCTGACCAAGGCACACCAGCGCGGCCAAAAATCGCGCGGCGGTTCCGGCGTTTCCAACGAACAATTCCAATGGTTCACGCGCGGTGCCCCCTTGTGGAATGCGGCCGCCCTGCCCGCGCACGATGATGGTGCGGTTGCAAGACTCATCGGGATCCGGTTCCACAGCGATTTCGAATCCGAGGCGCCGCAAGCCATCCACCATGACTTGTGTATCCTCGCTCCAGAGCGCTCCCTCCAGCGTTGTCTGACCGCCCGCGAGCGCCGCGAGCACCAGCGCGCGGTTCGTAATGCTTTTCGAACCGGGCACCCGAACCGAAACAGGAACGGGATGGGCCAGCGGCACAACTTCAATCAAATCAGGCAATGCCATCCGCCAAAGAATAAAGCAGAGCAATCGAGGCTTAGAAGCGAGAAATTAACGCGCGGTAAAAAACAGGATTGCTCCAAATCCACCGTGGTCGCGGCACACCGGCTATTCCGGAGAGGGAGAAGCGTTTTGGCTCTGCCAATTGTCCCGTCGCTCTTTGGCGGTTCGAAAGAATTCCTCGATCAGTTTGTGATCCTCGTTCTCGAGCGCGCGCTGGAATTCCTGCAAGTCTTCGATGAACACGCCAAGAACTCGTGTGAGATTCTTCGCGTTGGCCACGGCAATGTCGCGCCACATTTCCGGTGATCCAGAGGCGATGCGGGTTGTGTCACGAAAACCGTTCGCGCAAAGCAACGCCTGTTCTTTCGGAAGCGCCGGACTCAATACGTAATTCGCCAGTTCCGCCGCCACGACATGCGGCAAATGGCTTGAGCGACTCACGTATTCATCATGCTCTTCGGGATCCAGCTGCAGCGGTCGGCCGCCCACAGCGCGCCACAACTCCTCGACGGCCAGGACAGCAGCTGAATCTGCGCGGTTCGATGGTGTCACCACACAGATGGCGTTCACAAACAAATCGGAGCGGGCGGCGCTTGCTCCGGTTTTTTCCGAGCCAGCCATGGGATGGCTGCCGATGAAGTGTGCTTTCGCTCGTCTGAAAATCGGCTCGAGTTCCTGAACGACCGAAGCTTTGACGCTGCCGACATCGGTGATGATTGCGCCTGGTTTGATGGCGCCACACATCTCGCGGGCCAATCCCTTCATCTGAGCCAGTGGCGTGCAGAGCACGATCAAATCGGCATTCTCGACCGCTTGAGCCAGGTTGCGAGTGGCTCTGTGGACCACCCCGAGGCGTTCGCATTCAATGACGCTGGAATCGCGGCGCACAAAGCCTTCGATGTGTCTAGCCAAAGCGCGCTCGCGAGCGGCCAGACCGAGCGAACCGCCCAGCAGGCCGACTCCGATCAGGGTGATTTTGGGCCACGTCATCGCGCGAATGATGAAGCGCGCGAAGCAAAGTTCAAATGGAAATTGTTTGGCCACGGCCGCGCGAGAGGCAACCTGCAGGCTGGCACTTCACGCCATTCATGGATTTCGCGGACGCAACGGGCGCACCGCTGGATTTGATGAGGCGCGCCGGAAGGACTTCGCGGATGGCATCGACCAGTTGCTTTGCGCTCGGCAACCGGCCTTGAAGTTCTTTGGGTAGATTTGATTGAAGCTGATATTCCGCGACACCGATCGGATTATTTTTCGTCTTTAGCGCGAACTCGACTTCGATATCGTCTTTCTCCGCGCAGAGAATGATGCCGATGGATGGGCGGTCATTCGGTGCGCGCTCAGCCTCATTGAGCAGGTTGAGATAAAAATCCATTTTACCCGCGTGCTCGGGTTCGAAGGGACCGATTTTCAAATCGAAAGCAATGAGCGCTTTGAGGAAACGATGATAAAAGAGAAGGTCAACATAGTACTCTTTGGTCCCGAGAGTAAGCCGATGCTGGCGGGCAACAAAACAGAAGCCGTAACCGAGCTCGAGCAGAAACTGCTGCAGATGGGTTGTGAGCCGTCGTTCGAGTGCGCGTTCTTTTAGGGTGCGCTTGAGTCCGAGGAACTCGAGGCAGTAGCGGCTCTTCAGCACTTCACCGGCTTGCCCGGCGAGATCGGCCGGCAAGGCCAGTTTGAAATTGTGCGTTTTCTTTTCCTTGAGCTGCCGCTCGTACGTGCCGGCTTTGATTTGATTCAACAAGATGTTGCGCGACCAGCCAAACTGCGCGGTGGCGCGAAGATAATAAAGACGCGCCGCAGGCGATTTGATTTTTTTCAAGAGCTCGAGATGGTGCCCCCAGGGAACATCTGTAATCAATCGACTCGCCGCTCGCGGGATTTGGTGATCGGCCGTAACGATTTCTCGTGACCAGTTCCGATGTGATTTTTGGCGGCGCTTCGCACTTTCTGGAACAAGCTGTTCCAGAAAGTCGGCACTCGAGTATTCCGCGGCGAATTGCCGCATCCGCCACAAATTATCTGGAGAGAAACCGCGCATATCAGGATATTCTTTGGCGAGATCGGCCGAGAGTCGCACCACCACCGCGTCGCCCCAACCGGCCGTTTGTTGCTTGATGAGAATGGCTCGCCCGATGTCCCAGTAGAGCAGAATCAATTCGCGATTCACCACGCGCGCCGCGAAGATGCGGGCGTGCGCAATGCGTTGTTTGAGCGCGGAAAAAAAGCGGCCGTAATCACGAATCGAAAAGAATTCCACTTTGGCCGGACGCGCGGACGAAAGCTTTTTTCTTTTTTGATGAGAGCTCATGGCGCGGAAAAATTCTTGAGTTAGGAAATGTTTTGACGTCTAAACCACCGGATGCGTGAACACCTCGTGCCCGAATGGGCAGCCGTTATTTGTCTGGGAATCATCGAAGGCGTGACGGAGTTTTTGCCGGTCTCCTCGACCGGTCATTTGTTGCTGGCGGAGCATTGGCTTCCGGAACAGAGCGACGTGTTTAACACCGTGATTCAGTGCGGAGCCGTGCTCGCTGTGCTGGTGATTTTTACAAGTCGAGTGAAGCAGATGCTGTTTCATTGGCGAGACGCCGAAACACGCGATTATATTTTGAAACTGGCGACGGCGTTTTTCATCACCGGAGTCGGCGGGTTAGTGCTAAAGAAATTCGATTTTGAACTTCCCGAGTCGGCACTGCCGGTGGCTTGGGCGACGCTGATTGGTGGCGTGCTTTTTCTTATTTGTGAACGGTGGTTGCAGGGCAGGCCGCTGAGCCATGAAATCACCTGGCGCATTGCGATCGTCGTTGGCATTGCCCAACTCATTGCGGCGATTTTTCCCGGCACGTCGCGTTCCGGCGTGACGATATTGGCGGCATTAGTTCTGGGCTTAAATCGGCCCGCGGCGGCGGAGTTCTCGTTTTTGCTTGGCATTCCCACTTTGCTTTCGGCGGGTGCGCTGCAGATTGTCAGCGCGATCAGAAATCCTCCTGAACCACCGATCGATTGGGGGCTGCTGGGATTGGGCACGCTGATCGCCGCGGTCACCGCCTTCATCACCGTCAAATGGTTGCTGCGATACATCCAAACCCACACGTTTGTGGGGTTCGGATGGTATCGCATTGTGCTCGGTGTGCTGATGCTCTTGTTTGCGCGGTGATCAGGCCGCCCGGGCAAATTTCCTGCGCCAAAAAGCAAATCCCACGAGGCCAAGTGCCGCAGCCAGGGCGTATTCTTCCGGTTCAGGAACTGGCGAGAAACTGCCGAAGGCTTCGACGTTATCGATGCGCCAGGTGCCCGCTCCCGATTCCGAGGCGAACCCGTAAATGCGAAATTCAATGGTGGAGGTCAAATTCTGGAACGCCGCACCGAGTGTTGTGGTTTGATCCAAGCGCGTGTTGGTGTCATCGGGCACGTTGAACAGGGATAAATCACTCGAAAAATTATCAAGACTGGAGCGCACCGACCAGGAGGTGATGCCGGTGGATGATCGTCTTTCATCCAATTGTAGTGATGTGAGGGTGAGATCGAAACCGGCGTCCGGAGTAATCGTAAAGGAATAAAAATCCGTAGTGTCTAATGTTCCAGTGGTGAAGCTGGTCGAACTGAATGTTCCCGCCGCCGAACTGGGCGTTAACCCGGAGCCTCGACTCATATTACCGACCGTGCCATTGGCCGGTTGTGCGTCAGGAGCGAAGGTCGATTCGTTTCCGGCAGAGCCGTTAAAACTGAAAACGACCAGTTGCGCGTGGAGAGCGGCTGAAGACAATAATACCGCCAGTGAGATGAACAGAATGGAGTGCATGAAGTTTCCCTTCCCTTTTATTTGGTTGTAGTTGAAGGCCCCTTGTTTAGAACGCCCGGACCTCTTGCGGTCGATGATTCAAAACCGATCCGGGAAATGCAAGCAGGAAAACCCGGCCTTTGACTTGACTGACCTGATTCGATCCACTCCCCTCCTCAGTCCTAAATGCGCTGACTTTCTCACCCAAACAACGGGCGCGGCATCAAGGCCAACTTAAGTCTGCTGCGCTGCGCTGGAATCGTCGAAACGCTTTGCCCAGGTAAAGGTGAGAATGGCTCCCACCATTTTTTCAGCATCTTCAACCGGGTGCACTCGATAAGTAATCGGCACAAGTTCGCCGTGTCTGCCTTTGAGCCAGGCCTGCTCGTCCAGCAAAACGTAGCCTTGTTGAATTGCTTTGAATATCGGGTGCTCCTTCCAATCGCGCGGCGCACCGCCCACTTCAAAAGCAAGGATGGATGCCACCGGCTTTCCAGTGATCTCGGAAGAGTCCCACCCGCCCAATCGCATGGCGGCGTGATTTGCGCGCAGGACATTCCCGAGTGAACTGATGACCAGCAAACCCTCCCCCATGGAATTCAAAATCATCTCGTCATGACGAAAACGTCGTTCCATGGCGGCGTGCGCCCAGCGTTGCTCGAGGTTTTCCAACGCGAGCGATTCATTGGCCTTGGCCAGATCGGCGGTGCGCTGCTGCACTTTCAATTCCAACACTTCGTTCGCTTCCTGCAATGCCAATGCGGCTTTGCGTCGCAGTTCGAGATCGATGCGCAGCAACCAGAAAATCAGCGCCAGCAAAACAAAATTAAAAGCCACTCCGGTGAAGACAATCCAGCGCGTCGTCCGTGCGTTCCGGTGTGAGATCTGGTCCCGTTGCTGCAGCAATTGATTTTCCTCCTGTTTCAAATTGGCCACAAGCTTGCGAATTTCGTCGAGCTCGCCACGATCACGCGAACCCAACAGCTCGCGCGCCGCTTCGAAACCCTTTTCTTGTCGCACCTGAAGGGTCGTTTCAGAAAATTGCACCCGCTTGCGAATGAGCGTCTCCAAAGCCGCCAGACGTTGCTGCTGACGCGCATGATCGGCAGTCAGGACTTTGGCAACCTGCAAATGCTCGTTCACCCGAGCGAACTCGATCCGGGCTGCCGCGTGGTCGCGGGCATCTCCACTGATCAGGTAATTTCTTTGCGCGGCTTCGGCAGCATGCAATGCGGAAAGGATGGCGTCGGTTTCCAAAATGACGGCATGCGTATGGTTCACCCAATCGCTGCTTTGAATCGACTGGAGATTATTGCGAACGGCCACGACCAGGACAATCAGAAGGATGCCCAGAATAATTCCGAACCCGATCAATACACGTTGTTCGAGGGTATCTTTCACGCGTTCGCTGCCGTTTCGGAGACATTCTCGATCGGATGGGCGCCCAAACCACCGGTGATGCTCGGCTTTGGCCCTGCCGTCGGAACACTCGCCAAAGCGTAAGAAGATCAATGCCCGAGTGCAACTGCAATGGTATTGATTGTTTGGACGGTTTTGATGGGTTGATAGTTCGTTCCTCTTATGGTTGTTTCCCGCGAATATCCGAGGCGGATTCATGGCAGCCCGCCCTGCGTCCCGGCGGATCAGGCAGATATCGTTGTGGCGATGGCTGGATCAGGGTTCGACAAAATATCGAGGCGTTATGAGGCATTATTGTCTTCCGCTGGTTTGCATTTGACATCGGCCCGCGTTTTCGCAGTGTGGTCGCGGCGTGAATCTGGTCACTCGTGTCAGCGAACTCATTTGTGACGGGAATCGGTAATGTCCGGCTCAGCCTTGCCAACTCCATTCTGTTCCAGAAGCGCGCATCGCTGGAGCTGGATTTTCTGCTGGGGCTTCGTATTGTGCATGCTTCAGGCGGTCACTCTGGAAGAATTGCGCCAGGATCCTAAACTGACGCCGCAAAAATTCGCCAAGCACTTTGATAGTTTTCGCTACGTTTACCACGACGAGGTGCAAACGCCTGAAGCCTTCCTGCTGACGGAGGCGGGCGATTGCGACGACTACGCCACGCTGGCCGATCTGGTGTTGCGAGAGAAAGGCTACACCACGCGGCTGGTGGCGGTGCGAATGCCGGGCATCACGCATGTCGTCTGTTACGTAGTCGAAGTGAAGGCTTATCTGGACTTCAACAATCGAGTTTACCTGAAACGGCTCGTGTCTTCGGATGGTTCTCTGAAGGACATCGCCAGGAAAGTGGCCAAATCCTTTGAGGCAAGCTGGACATCGGCTTCGGAGTTCACTTATTCCGAAGGATTGAAACGTCTCGTACAAACTATTTCCAAGACAGACGACTACACCGAAACCAAAGCGCGCGCCAAACCTTCCCCATCCTCCCAAACCAATCGGGCCCGTTGAGTGGCGTAGGTGCCTTCGCGGAACCAAACGCATCCGAACCGCGAAACACTTCGCGATTGCCTTCAGCGTCGCACTTCTGGTTTGATGGCTTCGATGTAATGGAATTTTCGTGCAGAGTTTGAGTGAGCATCCAACCAAAATTGATGTACTGTCGGCGTGTCACGCAGGCCGAATTGTTGATTGATCCCGCCAGGCGATGACGGCCATTCTCGGAATTTCAGCCTTTTATCACGACAGCGCGGCCGCCCTGGTGGTGGACGGCGAGATTGTCGCTGCCGCTCAGGAGGAAAGGTTTACGCGGAAGAAACACGATCCTGGATACCCGGAAAAAGCCATCGCATTCTGTCTGAAGGAAGCGGGTGTGAGCATTGAGCAACTCGATTATGTGGCCTTTTATGACAAGCCGCTGGCCAAATTCGATCGCCTTCTCGAAACTTATCTGGCATTCGCTCCGCGCGGTTTCGCCAGTTTTCGCATGGCCATTCCTCTCTGGCTGAAAGAAAAGATGAACACGCGGCGGTTGCTCAAACAAAAACTGGGCCCGACGCGCAAAGCGCCGCTCGTGTTCACCGATCATCACGAAAGCCATGCCGCCTCCGCGTTTTTGCCGAGCCCTTTCGAGTCCGCCGCCATTTTGACATTGGATGGGGTGGGCGAATGGACCACAAGTGCGTATGGAGTTGGCGAGGGCCACCGATTGCGGCTCATCGAACAATTGCAATTTCCGCATTCGCTCGGGCTGCTTTACTCGGCTTTCACCTATTACTGCGGATTCAAGGTGAACAGCGGCGAGTACAAGTTGATGGGTCTTGCGCCTTATGGCCGGCCGATTTACCAAAGCCAAATTCTCGAACGGCTGATCGATTTGAAACCGGACGGCAGTTTCTGGATGGACATGGATTTCTTCAATTATTGCCAGGGACTCACCATGACGAACGAACGGTTCCATCAGTTGTTCGGCGGTCCCCCGCGCGATCCGGAGAGCATGATTGAGCAACGGCACGCCGACCTGGCCGCCAGCATTCAAAAAGTCACCGAGGAAATCATGCTGCGCATGGGCCGAACTGTGCACCAGAAAACCGGCATGAAGAATCTCGTGCTGGCGGGCGGTGTCGCGTTGAACTGCGTCGCCAACGGACGTCTCCTCCGCGAAGGCCCTTTCGAAAACATCTGGATCCAACCCGCGGCCGGGGATGCCGGC
>JBFMDG010000062.1:0-17077 GCA_040754135.1 Verrucomicrobiota bacterium | reverse complement strand
CTCGCCGCCAAATATCACGAGGACGATTTGCGCGTCATTGAAACGCGCGAGATTTTTGAAACGGTCGAGGAACATCAGACTCCCAATCGCGGCACGATTTACGTGCGCGTCATCAAATCGCCCTTGTATGACGCGAACGCGCAAGTGGTGGGGGTGCAGGGCATTTTTTGGGATGTGACCGAGCGGAAGAAAATGGAGGAGGCGCTCCAGCACGAGCGCGATTTGCTTCGCGCGCTGCTCGATCACATTCCGGACGCGATTTACTTCAAGGATGAGCGCTCGCGCTTTCTTCGTTTGAGCCGTTCGCTTGCGGAGAAACTGGGATTGGATGATCCGCAAAAGGCGGTGGCCAAAACGGACTTCGACTTTTTTGGCGAGCAACATGCCCGCGACGCCTTCGAGGATGAACAGCGCATCATCAGCACGGGGGAACCGATCATCAACAAAACCGAGCGGGAGAATTTCGAAGATGGCCGGGTGGGCTGGGCGCTGACGACCAAAGTGCCGCTGCGCAATCGCGAAGGAAAGATCATTGGCACGTTTGGGATTTCGAAGGACATCACGGAGTTAAAGCAGGCGCAGGATCAATTGGCTTTGGCGCGGGACGCGGCGCTGGAATCGGCCCGGTTGAAATCGGAGTTCCTCGCCAATATGAGCCACGAAATCCGCACGCCCATGAATGCCATCATCGGGATGACGGGATTGCTCCTCGATACCGATCTCAATGATGAGCAGCGCGATTTCGCCGACACCATCCGGAGCAGCGCCGATGCTTTGCTGACGGTGATCAATGACATTCTCGATTTTTCCAAGATCGAAGCGGGAAAACTGGCGATCGAGCAGATTGATTTTGATTTGGCGGAGCTGGTGGAAAGCGCGGTCGAGTTGCTGGCCGAGCGCGCCCACAGCAAACAGATCGAACTGGCTTCCTGGATCGATGCCGATGTGCCGGCGCGGTTGCGCGGAGATCCCGGGCGGCTGCGCCAGATTCTCACCAATCTGCTTGGCAACGCCGTCAAGTTTACCGAGCACGGGGAAGTCATCCTGCGCGTGACAAAGATCGACGGGCCATCCAATGGGCAATCGCAAATTCGCTTTGCCGTTCAGGACACCGGCATCGGCATACCGCAGGAAGTGCAAGCGCGCATTTTCCAGGCATTCACGCAAGCCGATGGTTCCACCACGCGCAAGTACGGTGGAACAGGACTCGGTTTGGCCATCTCGAAGCAGATTGTCGAACTCATGCACGGACGCATTAGCGTCGAAAGCGTGCCCGGTGCAGGTTCGACTTTTTGGTTTACGATTCCGCTCGAGCTGGCCGCGACTCCCGCCGATCAGCCTGAGCTGCCGAAAATCGATTTAAGCGGGTTGCGCGTCCTCATCGTCGATGACAACGCCACCAACCGCCAGATTTTGCATCATCAAATGATGGCGTGGCGCATGCGCGATGAATGCGCGGCGAGCGCTTTGGAAGGATTCGAGTTGATGCGCAAACGCGCCGAGCAAGGCGATCCGTTCGATCTGGCCATTCTCGATATGCAAATGCCGGAGATGGATGGCCTGACCCTGGCGCGAAAGATTTCCGCGGACGCAAATTTATCGCAAACGCGCCTGATCATGCTGACATCGCTCAGCCACCATCTCGGAGCGGCGGCGCTGCACGAAGCGGGACTCGCGGCGCACCTGGTGAAACCGGTGAAGCAATCGCGGCTTTATGATTGCCTCGCCACGGTCATGGCTGGAGCGCCGAAGAGGTCCACGGAATTTTTGTGCAAAAGCACCGTGGCGCGCGCGGCAGTCTCGATGGTTGAAAACGAGCGCGGAAAGATCCGCGTGCTTTTGGCCGAAGACAATGCCGTCAATCAGAAGGTCGCGTTGCGCCAATTGCAGAAACTCGGTTTCCACGCCGATGCGGTTGCCAACGGGCTGGAGGTGCTGGAAGCGCTCGAGCGCATCGAATATGCGCTGGTGCTGATGGATTGTCAGATGCCGGAGATGGACGGCTACGAAGCGACGCGCCGGCTGCGGGAACGGGACAAGGCGGGTGGATTGGAGCGGGCGCCATACATCATCGCCATGACGGCGAATGCTTTGCTGGGCGATCGGGATCTCTGTTTGCGCGCCGGGATGAACGATTACATTGCCAAGCCGGTGCGCATGGAAGAGTTGGCGGCGGCACTCGAGCGCGGGTTGAATTTTCTGGGCCAGCAAGCGCCACTACCGATGGCGCCAGCGAAGGAGCCATCGGGCGAAGCGGTGCTCGATCCCGCGATTTTGAAATCGATTCGCGATCTTCGCATCGAGGGCGAGGCGGATCCGTTGCCGGAGTTGGTGGATTTGTTTTTGCAGGACGCGCCCCGCCACTTGCATAACATCTGCACTTCGGTCCAGGCGCAGGATGCGCTCGCGCTCGAACACGCGGTGCATGCGCTCAAAGGCGCTTCGAGCAATCTCGGAGCGCGCCTCCTGGCGGACCGATGCGCCCGGCTGCTGGATCTGGCGCGGCAAGGAAATCTGGTTGCGGCGGCTCCGCTCGTGCCGCAGGTTCAACTTGAATTTGAACGCGCCCGCGCCGCGCTCGAATTGGAAAAAGCAAAATCATGACGCACCGCCACGCACCAAACGCCTTCCGCCACGTTCGGAAAGAGGCGAATTCTCGCACCGGCAGAGCGCAGGCAGATTTTTCTTCGCCTCGACCGCAATCGTGCGGGTGAGGTGCCCGGCGCAACTTTGTTTCGTGTTATGCAACCAACCGATCCTTCTTCTTCACAAAAAAGCATCCGCATTCTCCTGGTCGAAGACAACATCGTGAACCAGCAGGTGGCGGTGCGCCAGTTGCGCAAGCTAGGCTACGCGGTCGATACCGCGGCCAATGGCGCGCAGGCCCTCGAGGCTCTCAAACGCCAACGTTATCCGCTTATTCTCATGGATTGTCAGATGCCGGAGATGGATGGGTATGAGGCCACCTGGCAAATCCGGCATGGCGAAGAGGAACTGGCCCGCACTTCCACGGAACCGCCTCCGCGCGTTTACATCATCGCCATGACCGCGAACACGCAGGAGGATGACCGCGCCAAATGCCTGGCCGCCGGCATGAACGATTACATCACCAAACCGGTGCAACTCCCCGAACTCGAAGCCGCTTTGCAACGCGGGCTGCGCGGTCCACAACCCGGAGATGACATCCTGGATCCGCTCGTGATGGCCGGATTGCGGCAATTGCGCGAGCCGGGACAGCCCGATCCGGTGGAGGAATTGGTGGAGTTGTTTTTCAAAGACGCGCCCGCCTTGCTCGAAGCGATCGAGCGCGGCATTGCCGGACGCGACATGGCCGGGACGATTGCCGCCGCGAGCAGTTTGAAAGGGAGCGCGCGCAATCTCGGCGCAAAAAAGTTTGCTGAAATTTGTGCGGAAATTGAGCAAACGGCGCGATCGGGAATTCTTGCCGAAGCCAAGCCGGTGTTGCAGCAGGCGCAGGAGGAGTTTTGCCGCGTAAAAACAGCACTTGAATTGGAGTTGAAAAAGTAGCGGCGACTCGGCGACGCCATTGGCCGGGCACAGAACGACAACCGTTGGCCACGGCGGAACACTACAACAACGCTTCGCGAAATTTCATTCGACGAACGGGCTCAGCGGCTCAGCGGATTTCCGCTGGTGAACGGCGCTGCGCTTAGCTAAAAAGACTCTATGATTCGCTGGCCCCTTCTCATCATCGGCATCGGACTAATGGTTTGTGCGTTGATCGCTAGATTCCAGCAACCCGCGCTCGCCAGCAATGCCCGCCGTGTGACGGTTACGGATGCCATCGCGCTCGCCGGAGGTTCGACCAAAGAATTTATCGATTTGGAAGCGGCTGTGGACGCGCAGCAGCGAATTTATTCAACTGGGACCGAAGTATCCCGTCCGGTGTACACGGGCAAACCGACGGATCAGGTTTATCCGCTCCGCCCCGAATTAGCGAAAGACGAGTTGGAGAAATACGTCGGCACCATGGTTCAGATCGAAACCGCCTTGGAACCGCGTTATCTCCGGTTGCAAACCGTGCGCGACCGGGCGCTCGAGGAAAAGCAGATTCTCAACGAGCGACTGCTTGCGCCGATTCGCGGGACAGGCTTTCGCATCTGGGCGCTTTCGGCAGTTTTCGAGGCGAATCATCCGCAAGGCAAAAGCTGGTTGTCGCAGAATCGTGTGCAGGGATATCTCACTGAGTTCAAGGAGGTGGAAGCCAACCGCAGCGCGCCGAAATTCAGCCATGACCTCGGCCAAATCTATCGCACGGTCGAGCAGGAGTTTGGTCAACCTGTGCCGGAGGACGCCTTCCTTCTGCTGACCGACAACAAGAATGCGCCGCAGCCCGTGACATATTTCTATTCTCCGATTCGAGGTAGCCAGGACACGTTGTTTTGTGAACTCACGCCGGCGACGGCCGCAAACCTCACGACGCCCATGCGCGGTGTCCTGGAGCCGGCTGATTTGAAACTCTATGCCGATTTCGAAAAAGTGTTGGGCCGAAAATTGCCGGGCCGAATCGCCATTTTGCGGCAGGAAACCGCGCAGAGTTTTAATCAACGCCGTGCTGCCGGCGTGCGCGATGTGTTCCTTACCGGGGCCGTTCTGGCGCTCCTCGGGTTGGTGGGCATCGGCTGGAAAAGAATGCGCCGCCCAACAAAAGCTTGAGAGAGGTCAAAGGCCTGGTTCGACACCGTCTGTTCTGCTTCATCCACAGTGCACCGTCACTTCGCTTCAACGAGCAACCATTCCACGGGGCTCGGGCAGAACTGCGGCGCGCTGTCTGAAGCCTATTATTACCGCAAGTCGATTTCTAAATTCTCATGATGTTTCAAAAAACAGCTTTCTCGCCGATGATTAGCGCGGCGCTGGCCACGGGCCTGTTCGCATCGGTCCTGGCGCTCGCCGCAGAACCTCCGCCTCTTTTGGGTCAGGCGGTCGCGCTTTTCGATGGCCAGACACTCGCCGGTTGGGAAGGAGATCCGCGCCTTTGGCGTGTGCAAGACGGCGCGATTACGGGCGGTTCGCTGACGGAGATGGTGCGACAAAATGAGTTTCTCGCCACCACGCGCGATTACACCAATTTCATCGTGCGTTTCAAAATCAGGCTCACCGGCACGGAAGGCTTTATCAATTCCGGGTTTCAAATTCGTTCGCAACGCGTGCCCAACAGTTCGGAGATGGCGGGGTATCAATGTGATTTTGGCGAGCCGAATTGGTATGGCGCGATTTACGATGAGTCGCGCCGCAACAAAGTGATGTCGGCTTCCGACATGCAGGCGCTGCGGCCCGTGATCCGGCCGGATGATTGGAACGATTACGTCATTCGCGCCGATGGATCGCGCATTACGACATGGATCAATGGCGTGCAGGGAACCGATTTTTATGAGCCGGACATGAGTTTGCCTCGGGTCGATTCCGGCAAGCTTGGCATTCAGGTGCACGGCGGCGGGAAAGCGCTGGTGCAGGTAAAAGAGATTTTCATCGAGGAATTGCCGCTGGGAAACGAGCCGTTCATCGGTGCTCCGGCGCCAACCCCTTTTCCAAAGAATTCACCGCTCACACCAGCCGAGGAACTGGCCACCTTCACATTGCCGCCGGGATTTGAAATCGAGTTGATCGCCAGCGAAGTGATCGAGGCCGGCTTCGGAAAGTTCGTAGCGATCGATTGGGATTTGCAGGGCCGGCTCTGGACCATGACCGCGTTGGAATATCCGGTGGATGCGAACGAAAATGCAGCCGTGGCGGCCGAGCTCTACGCCAGTAGAGCCAAAGACAAGGTGCTCGTTTACGAACGCGATCCGGCGTCGCCGACCGGGTATGCCTCGAAGCCGCGCGTGTTTGCCGATGGGCTGGCCATTCCGCTTGGCATTTTGCCGTGGCAAAACGGCGTGTATGTCCAGCACGGCACGGAGATAGTCTTCCTGAGCGATACCGATGGCGATGGGCGCGCGGACAAACGGGAGGTGATCCTGAGTGGGTTTGGCGTTCAGGATTCGCATTTATTCCCACATCAATTCACGCGCGCGCCCGGCCACTGGATCTGGATGGCGCAGGGCGCGTTCAATTACGGCAAAGTGAAAACGAGCCGGAATGTCGAGGTGCAGTTCGACCAGACGCGCATGGCGAAATTTCGCTACGACGGTTCGGCGTTCGAGATCACTTCGCAAGGTCCGTGCAACATCTGGGGTCTCGTGCTCGATGCCACTGGGCAAGCCTGGATTCAGGAGGCGAATGATTTCGGGTATCCTGTAATGCCATTCCATGAGCATGCGAATTATCCCGGGTGCTCGGACGCGCAATGGAAGAGCTATGCGCCGGAATTCCCGGGCACTGCGCCGGAGTTTTCCATGGGCGGCACCGGCTTGAGCGGATTGGCTTTGAGCGATGCCCAGCCGTTCTGGCCCGCGCCTTACGTCGGGATTTTTTACATTGCCAATCCGATTACGCGAAAAATCCAGGCCATCCGCGTCACGCCGGATGGACCGCGTTTCCGATATCAAAAACTGCCCGATTTTGTTCTCTCGAGCGACGAATGGTTTCGTCCCGTTGCCTTGCGCGTCGGGCCCGATTCGTGCCTCTACATCGTCGATTGGTATAACAAAATTATTTCGCACAACGAAGTGCCTCGAAATCATCCCGAGCGCGACAAAAAGCGCGGCCGCATTTGGCGGGTGAAACCTGCGCGTGCTCGACTGGCGGATGTTCCCGATTTCAGCAGGATTTCCGGTGAGGAACTGCTCGCCAAACTGGGCAGCCCGGTGCTCCAGCAAAGTCATTTGGCCTGGCAGGCCATTAGCGATCGGCGTTTGCACGAGCTCGCCCCGCGGCTCAAGGCAATGGTGCGCGACCGTTCGCAAGCTGTCTCCCGCCGGCTCGCCGCCCTCTGGGCATTGGAAGGATTGGACGCGCAGGAACCGTTTGGCAAAGGGGGGTATTTTGAATTGCTCGATTCGCTGTTCGCCGATTCTGATCGGAATGTGCGGCGCGAGGGCATTCGTGTGATGGGGTCGCGTCCGCCTTCGATCGCCGGCGCACATGCTACCTGGACGAAAGTCTTCGATGCCTTGGATCGAGCCGCGGAGGACGCGGATCCGTTGGTGCGCGCGGAAGCCATCAAAACAGCGGCAGGCTGGCTTTCCTTTTTTCGGTTGTCATCCGATTCGCAAACGGCCGCGCTGCCGGAAACACGTGTGTTCCCGTTGCTGTTGCGGATGGCGAAACCGCCACTTGATGGACCGGTGATGAAGAGCACGTTGAGCGGGCGGATCATTAAGACGGGCGCAGCATACGAACGGGAATTCGAACGTTATTTGGTTCGTTTGTTTCTCGAAAAAGCGCCGGGCCTCGAGGAGTTCCTGGCCAGCCCCGTCGCGCAGAAATTCCCGGTCGAAAATCGTTTGGTCGCATCGCTGGCGCTGGAACCACGCGCCAGTGCGGTTCGAGTGGCGGAGTTGCTTCCCTGGCTTGAACGCCCGCCCGGGGAAGAGGAATTGCTCAGATTGGCTCAATCACCGGAGGCGCCCGGTGTTCTGAAATCGCTTCGACTCCTCTTGCGCAATCCGGTTTCGCGACACTCGACTGCGGAAGGCTTGTTGAAAGTGCGGACACGATTTGATGCGAGCAAGCTGAAGGAGGTGTTCGAGGCAGCCGCGCGTGTGCTGATCGAAATACCGGCGAGCGTCAATTTAGGCATTCGATGGATCCGCGGTTTTCAACTCACCGCATTGGAACCGGAACTCGCGGACATTTTGGCAAAGCGCGCGACTGCCGCCAGCCGCACTGGAAAAGAGTTGGATCCGGAAGGGCTCGCCGCCTTGCAGGCCTTGCGCGATTTGAAATCCGATCGCATCGAACTTTTCCTCGAATTGGCCAGCCACAACCCCATGGCCGTTCGCGAAGCCGCCTTCGCTGCTTTGGCGGCATCGCGCGATCCGCGTGGCGCGGAGCAACTGGCCGATTTGTTTCCGCGCTTGCCTCCTGAGGCCCGGCCGTCCGCGAGGGTGGCATTGACGAGCACGCGTTCCGGAGCGCTCGGTTTGGTGAAATTGATTCGCACCGGTGTGATTGCGAAGGAGGAACTCGACTCGAACACGCTGGAGAAAATGCAAGCTTTGCTCGGTGACCATCCCGAGCTCAATGCAATCCTTGCTGAACTGAGCGCGTTTCTCCGGCCTGTGCTTCGACTCGATGGCTCGGAGGACGCATGGATCGATACCAGCCTGACGCTGGAAGGTCCGTTCACAGTCGAGACCTGGGTGAAGCTCGATCCTGGGATCGACAACAACGACAGCCTGCTCGGCGCGCCGGGGGTGCTCGATATGAATTTTTTTGGCGGTCAATTCCGGGTTTGGGTTGGCGGAGGAGTGCATGACGCGATTGTGGCCCGAAAAAAGATGCTCCCCGATGTATGGACGCACATTTCCGTGACCAGGGACACGCATGGCCGATGGGCGATTTATCTCAACGGCGAACTGGATCAGGCCCAGGGCCATGCCGTGACGAACCGGTTCGATCAACTCCGCCTCGGTTGGTCCACTCCCGCGCGCGGAACGGCTGGTTGGTTCGATGAATTCCGAATCTGGACTTGTGCGCGAACCGCCGAAGAAATTCGCGCGGATTTCGACCGTGGTTATGACGAACCCTCAAAGCCGGCAAGTTTGGCGCATCGTTTCGCCGGTATGGACTGGGGCAAAATGCGGAAGGGCGCCAGTGTCGTTCGCGTGGGCGATCACGCGGCGCTCATGAGCTCAATCGAGGCGGTGCGGTTGGCCGAGAAGTTTTCCGCGTTCCGAAAACTGGCGGAGCAAACCGGAGACAGCGCCAAAGGCAAAGGCTTGTTCCAGATGCTTTGCCAGAGCTGTCATTCGGTGGGCGGGGAAGGCGGGCAGGTCGGCCCGGTGTTGAACGGAGCCGGGGCGCTGGGAATCGAGGCTTTGCTTCGGAACATTCTGACGCCGAGCGCGGCCATGGAACCGGGCTATCGCCTGTTCCGGGTGGAACGCGTCGATGGCGAAGTGCTCGACGGAATTCTGGTGACGCAGGACAGCGAGGCCATCGTGTTGCGCCGTCCGAATGTCGAGGATATTCGCATCGCCCGGGGTGACGTGCGGAAGGCAGAATTCACGCGCTCGAGCATGATGCCTGAAGGATTGCTCGAAGCGTTGCCGCCCGAGGAGATTTCCAACCTGTTTGCGTATTTGAAGAGTTTAAAGTGATTCGGGCGGACAGGCGCTGACTAACACCAGCCCATTGCGAGACACATCACTGGGTGTGGCAAGACGTGTCGGCAGGTGATGGAAATTGCCTCGGTTCCGCTGTCATTTCCGGCTCTTCGTGTCTTTTTAGCCGCTTTGTCGGGGCTCGATCGAGGTGAAAGATTTCTGTGTCTCCCAAAATTTTTCATCTGAACTCTTGCACCCCGATGATGTTTTAGTAAAAACTAGAAAAATTTTATCGAAAACCTAAGTTACAGACTACATCGGAACGAAATGACCAGACCCGAATCAGTTCGACACGGCCTGAAGGCGCCATGGAGCGGCTTGCCTCCCAAGCAAGGCTTGTACGATCCGCAATTCGAGCACGACGCTTGTGGCGTCGGGTTCGTCGTCAACTTCAAAGGCCAAAAGTCCCATCAGATTGTCCAGCAGGCGCTTCAAGTTTTAATCAACTTGAATCATCGCGGCGCCTGCGGATGCGAGGCCAATACGGGCGACGGCGCCGGGATTCTGATGCAAAAGCCGCATGCCTTCCTCGAATCTGCCGCGCGGAAGGCCGGCGTGGCTCTTCCCTCCGCCCCCGAATATGGCGTCGGCATGATTTTCCTTCCGCCCGATGCCGCCGAACGCGCCGAATGCGAAAAGGTTTTCGAGCAGATTATTTCTGAAGAAGGGCAAACCGTTCTGGGGTGGCGCACGGTGCCGACGAACAATAGTTCTTTGGGGAACACGGCCAAAGCGGGCGAACCATTCGTCCGTCAAGTGTTTATCGGCCGCAATGGCAGCTTGGCCGATGACATGGCATTCGAACGGAAACTTTACGTCATTCGCAAGCGGGCTGAAAACGCGATTCGTTATTCCGGCAAAGTGCCCGGCGGAAAACGCTTTTACGTCCCGAGCCTTTCCTACAAAACGCTCGTTTACAAAGGCATGCTGCTGACCGAACAGGTCAGCGAGTTTTATCCCGACCTGACCGATCCCGCCATGGAATCGGCCCTGGCGCTCGTCCACTCTCGTTTCAGCACGAATACATTTCCGAGCTGGGACCGCTCGCATCCCTACCGTTACATGGCGCACAACGGTGAAATCAACACGCTTCGAGGCAACATCAACTGGATGCACGCGCGCCAGGCCATGTTTGAATCGGAATTGTTCGGGGACGATATCAAAAAGATTCTCCCGATCATCAACATCGATGGCAGTGACTCGGCGATGTTTGATAACTGCCTCGAAATGCTGGTTATGACCGGGCGCTCCTTGCCGCACGCGGTCATGATGATGATTCCTGAGCCGTGGGAAAATCATGAGAGCATGAGCGCCGAGAAACGGGCCTTTTACGAATACCATTCCTGCCTGATGGAACCTTGGGATGGCCCCGCTTCGATTGCATTCACGGATGGCGTGCGGATTGGCGCGGTGCTGGACCGGAACGGATTGCGCCCATCGCGTTATTACGTGACGAAGGATGATCTGGTCATCATGGCGTCGGAAGCGGGCGTATTGCCGGTGCCGCCGGAGCGCGTTTTGCAAAAAGGCCGCCTGCAACCTGGCCGCATGTTTCTGATCGACACCGAGCAAGGGCGGATCGTTGCCGATGAAGCGTTGAAGAATCAATTTGCGCGCGAGCAGCCTTATCAACTCTGGCTCGATCAGAATCATTTGTTGCTCGAGAATCTCCCCGACCCGCATTGCGTGAGCGAGGCCGCTCATGATACCGTGCTCCAACGGCAGCAGGCCTTCGGCTACACCTTCGAAGATCTCCGCTTTATCATCGGCCCGATGGCGAATGATGGTGTGCAACCGCTCGGTTCCATGGGGACCGACACGCCGTTGGCCGTGCTCTCGAGCAAGCCGCAATTGCTCTACAATTATTTCAAGCAACTCTTCGCGCAGGTCACCAATCCGCCGATCGATCCGATCCGCGAGGAAAACATCACCTCGACGGAAACGATGGTGGGCGCCGAGGGCAATTTGTTGAAGCCCACGCCCGAGAGCTGCCGCATGATCAAGCTCGAACATCCCATTCTCACCAATGAAGAGCTCGAGAAACTGCGGCATGTCAATCAATCCGGATTCAAAGCCATTACGCTTCCCATTTCCTTTCCCGCTGCGGAAGGCGCCGCGGGATTGGAACGCGCCCTGGAATCCTTGTTTGCCGAAGCGGATCGCGCCATTCACGACGGGGTCAATATTTTGATTTTGTCAGATCGCGGTGTCGATCGCGCGCGCGCGCCGATTCCAGCGCTGCTGGCGGCTTCAGGTCTGCATCATCATTTGATCCGCCAGGGCACGCGCACGCGCGTCGGGCTCGTGCTCGAATCGGGCGAGCCGCGCGAGGTGCATCATTTCGCGTTGCTCATTGGATATGGTTGCAGCGCCATCAATCCATATCTGGTTTTCGAAACGCTCGAGGACATGATCCGCGAGGGGCAATTGCGCAATCTCGATCACAAGACCGCCATCAAGAAGTACATCAAAGCAGCGGTCAAAGGCGTGGTGAAGACCATGGCCAAGATGGGCATCTCGACCATTCAAAGTTATCGCGGCGCGCAAATCTTTGAAGCGATCGGGCTCAATCATTCGGTCATCGACAAATATTTCACCTGGACGCCATCGCGCATTGAAGGGGTTGGACTCGACGTCCTCGCGGAAGAGGCGGTCGCCTGGCATCGGCGCGCGTTTCCGGAACGGCAGGTCAACGGCCATACCCTGGATGTCGGCGGCCAATATCAATGGCGGGCGGAAGGGGAATATCATCTGTTCAATCCGCAAACGATTCACCGCCTGCAACAGGCTTGCCGCACCGGCAGCTACAAGGTGTTTCAGCAATATTCCGAGCTGATCAACAACCAGATGAAAAATCTGTGCACCTTGCGCGGATTGCTCGATTTCAAATGGACGGAAAATCCCGTTCCGCTCGATGAAGTCGAGTCGGTGGATGAAATCGTCAAGCGCTTCAAGACCGGCGCCATGAGCTACGGCTCGATCAGCAAAGAAGCCCACGAAGCGCTCGCCATCGCCATGAACCGCCTCGGAGGCAAAAGCAATACCGGCGAAGGCGGCGAAGATCCGGAACGCTATGTCTGGACCAATGAACGCGGTGATTCCAAAAACAGCGCGATCAAACAAGTCGCTTCCGGCCGCTTCGGCGTAACCAGCTATTACCTGGTCAACGCCCGCGAACTCCAAATCAAAATGGCTCAGGGCGCCAAGCCAGGTGAAGGCGGCGAATTGCCCGGTCGAAAAGTTTACCCGTGGATTGCCAAAACTCGTCACACCACTCCCGGTGTCGGACTCATTTCACCCCCGCCACATCACGACATCTATTCGATCGAAGATCTGGCTGAGCTGATTCATGACTTGAAGAATTCAAACCGGCACGCCCGCGTGAGCGTCAAACTCGTCGCGGAAGTCGGTGTCGGCACCATCGCCGCCGGCGTGGCCAAAGCCCATGCCGACGTCGTGTTGATCAGCGGGCATGACGGCGGCACCGGAGCTTCGCCGCTCTCATCGATCAAGCACGCCGGCATTCCCTGGGAATTGGGTCTCGCCGAAACGCACCAAACGCTCGTGCTCAACAATCTTCGCAGCCGCATTTATGTCGAGACCGATGGACAGTTGAAGACCGGGCGCGATGTAGCCATTGCCGCGTTGCTCGGGGCCGAGGAATTCGGCTTTGCCACGGCGCCGTTGGTGACGCTCGGTTGCATCATGATGCGCGTTTGTCATTTGAACACCTGTCCGGTGGGCGTGGCCACGCAAGATCCGAATCTGCGGAAAAACTTCACGGGCGATCCGGATCACGTCGTCAACTTCATGCGGTTCGTTGCGCAGGAATTGCGCGAAATCATGGCGCGGCTCGGGTTCCGCAATTTGAACGAGATGATCGGCCGCACGGATCGCCTCGAGCCGTCGAAGGCCATTGCGCATTGGAAATCGCGCGGGCTCGATTTCACGAACATTCTTTACCAACCGCCCGTCGGTCCGGAAGTCGGCCGCTACCGCCAGATCGAGCAGGATCACGGCCTTGAAAAATCGCTCGACATCACCACGCTGCTCGAAGTGTGCAAGCCGGCCCTCGAGCGTGGCGAAAAAGTGCGCGCGGAAATCCCGATCCAAAACGTGCATCGCGTGGTGGGCACGATCGTCGGCAGCGATCTGACCAGGAAATGGGGCCCGGAAGGATTGGCCGAAGACACGGTGCTCATCAAATTCAACGGTTCGGCGGGACAAAGTTTTGGCGCATTCATGCCGCGCGGCATGACGTTCATTCTGGAAGGCGACGCGAACGATTACTTTGGCAAAGGGCTTTCCGGCGGCAAGATTGTCATCTTTCCTCCAGCGGGCTCCACATTTGTGCCCGAGGAAAACATCATCATTGGCAATGTCGCCTTTTACGGCGCGACCAGCGGTGAAGCGTACATTCGCGGCATGGCCGGCGAACGCTTTTGCGTGCGCAACAGCGGTGTCAACGCCGTCGTCGAGTCGGTGGGCGATCACGGTTGCGAGTACATGACCGGCGGCAAAGTGGTCGTGCTCGGACCGACCGGGCGCAACTTTGCGGCGGGCATGTCGGGCGGCGTCGCTTACGTGCTGGATGAAGCTGGCGATTTCGCGCAACGGTGCAACATGCAGATGGTGGAGTTGGAAAAGCTGGAAGAGGCGGATGAAATCGAAAGCCTTTGGAAAATGATCCAGCGCCATCAGGCTTATACCCACAGCGCCCGGGCCGCCCACGTTTTGGCGCATTGGGAGCAGATGGTTCCCAAGTTCGTCAAGGTGATGCCGAAGGATTACAAGCGCGTGCTGCAAGCGATGAAGCGCGTGCAGGAAGCCGGCCTCAGCGGCGAAGATGCGATCATGGCGGCTTTCGAAGAAAACTCCCGCGACGTTGCCCGCATTGGCGGCGGTTAACCATTAGCAGCCATGTCACATCGCCAAGCGTCGCCATCAGTGATCCTCGCCTGCCGGGGAGGCATTCATTTGCATTCACGCACCCAAACCTTCAGTCCGATTTACTAAACCCCAATCAACGAAATCAGAAGCAGCCCATGGGAAAACCCACAGGATTCATCGAATACTTGAGAGAGTTGCCGCTCGACCGCAACGCCATCGAGCGCATCCGCGACTGGAACGAATTCCATCATCACATGGAGGTGAAGAAGCTCCAGGAACAAGCGGCGCGCTGCATGGATTGCGGCATTCCCTTTTGCCATACGGGCACGCTTCTCAGCGGCATGGCCTCCGGCTGCCCGATCAATAATTTGATCCCGGAATGGAACGATCTGGTCTATCGCGGGCTTTGGCATGAAGCGCTCGATCGCCTCCATAAAACCAATAACTTTCCCGAATTCACCGGACGCGTTTGTCCCGCTCCTTGCGAAGGTTCCTGCGTTCTGGGCATCAACGCGCCGCCTGTCACCATCAAAAACATCGAATGCTCGATTGCCGATCGTGGCTGGGACGAAGGCTGGATTGTTCCGGAGGCGCCCGAAGTGCGCACCGGAAAAAAGGTCGCCGTCATCGGCTCCGGTCCGGCCGGCCTCTGCGCGGCGGCGCAGCTCAATCGCGCCGGCCATTGGGTGACCGTTTTTGAACGGGCCGATCGCATCGGTGGATTGCTCATGTACGGCATTCCCAACATGAAACTCGACAAGTCGCTCGTGCAGCGCCGCGTCGATATGATGGCCAAGGAAGGAGTCATCTTTCTGACTAATACCGAAGTGGGCAAAGATTATCCCGCCGAGAAACTGCTTAAGGAGTTCGATGCCGTCATCCTTTGCACCGGAGCCACAAAACCGCGCGATCTCCCCATCGAAGGCCGCAATCTCAAGGGCATTCACTTCGCGATGGAGTTTCTCCATGCCAACACCAAGGCCATCCTCGATCGCCAGCGCAACGGCAATTACATCTCCGCCGAAGACAAGGATGTCGTGATCATCGGCGGCGGCGATACCGGCACTGATTGCGTGGGCACGTCCATGCGCCACGGTTGCCGGAGCCTCGTGCAATTGGAGATTCTGCCATGTCCACCCATGCAACGCGCGGCGGACAATCCCTGGCCGGAATGGCCGAAAGTGTACCGCCTCGATTACGGTCAGGAAGAAGCGGCGGCAAAATTCGGCGCCGATCCACGCGTTTACCTGACGACGGCAAAGAGATTCGAAGGTGACGAGGCCGGGAATGTGAAAGCTGTGCACACGGTCCAGATCGAATGGCAGAAAAACGAGAAGGGCCAGTTTGTTCCCAAGGAAGTGCCGGGCACGGAAAAGATTTTGCCTGCGCAACTCGTCCTTCTGGCCATGGGTTTTCTCGGCCCGGAATCTCCGCTGCTCGAGGCGTTGAGCGTCGAACGCGATGCGCGCAGCAACGCCAAAGCGGAGTTCAATCAATACGCCACCAATGTCCCGGGCGTATTCGCCGCGGGCGATTGCCGGCGCGGCCAAAGTCTCGTCGTGTGGGCCTTCAACGAGGGCAGGGGAGCCGCGCGCGAATGCGACCGGTACCTGATGGGCTACACGAATCTGCCATAAACATTTCCAGAGCGGGATGCATCCCGTTCTGCCTTGGTGGCATTTGCAATAAGAGGTTGGGGTGTGGACCATTTGTCGATGCGTTGGCTTTCCTTTGTCGAAAACCTTGTCGGAAACTTTGTCGACAAGGTTTTGGACGAAGTTTTGGGCAAAGGTGTGATCGCAAAATGTCCAAACTTTAAACTTCAGAAACGGAGGCACTCCCGTTCGACCTCCAACTGGCCGTGGCGCGAGCCGCTCCCGAGAACTCCCCGGCAGCGCCATAGCCCCGGCATGACCGCCGAGTCCGGAAGAGGGAAGGACGGCCGCGTTCGTTTTTTATCCGGACGCTGAAATTGTTTTCAAATCAGCGCGCACCGCTTCGTAGGTCGTCGAGTACGACAACACTTTCGGATCCGGCTCGATACCCCAGCGTTTGCAGGCGGCGGCGTAAAGCTCGGGCCACCAGTTGCGATGTTGGGTCAGTCCGTCTTCGCGCCATTTGTTCCAATCCATTAAAACGCGCGACCAGCATTCATCGCCGTATTGGACAGCGGTCCGGGCGTCTTTGAACTCTTTCAAATACCAGTCGCGTCCGATGCGGGCATGAAGGACTTCATCCGCCCAGTCGTAATCCTGGAACAATGCCGACAAAGGATTGTGCGAGGCCTGGCCGACTTCCCATTCGAATCGTTTGCCATTCTTCGGCATGAGTCCTTGCTCGATAAAATAAAGCACGGCATGCCGCTCGATCGGTTTCAACTGCGTGTTCAAAGCGAGTGACCATGTGAAGTTCACCATCACTTTGTTCGGCCAATCGATCCCAAGATTGGCGAACCCGACTTCTCCCATCATGGCATGGCGCGCTTCATCCCAAAGCTGCCGCGTCATGTCACGATAGTACGACCATGGTTTGTCGGGGGTTTCGCTGATGATGCTGGCCATCATTTCCGGCACGTCGATTTCGCGGAGCCGTTTGTAAAACATCATGAGCGTTTTCGGTTGCGGCGGAAACTGTTCGTCATACAGAAACACCTCCGCATTCACGCCCATGTTGTACGGATCGGGAAACCGCTCGTCGCGCCGCGGCCGTGAATCGTACTCGTATTTTTTGGCGGAATGCTGGCGAACAACCGCTCCCCTGGACGGCTCCGCGGTTCCATCCAGACCGCCGGCGGCCGCGAGCGCAGCATCGAGAAGTCCGAGCCATGGCTGCACGCTTTGTCGGGTGTCCTCCGTGATCAACGAAGCGATTGACTTTTGACCAAACGCGAGCATGTCGGCGAGTTCGAGGCGGGCAAATCGGCAGAGGCGCGCGGACGGGTGATCGGCGAGAGG
>JBFMDG010000061.1:0-17094 GCA_040754135.1 Verrucomicrobiota bacterium | reverse complement strand
CCGAAGGAGTGGGCGCCGGGATCATCAGCTTTTTTCCAGGATTCAGTTTGACTGGATCGACGTTCGGATTGGCTTTGGCGATTGTAGAAATGCTGACGCCATGAGCTTTGCCGATCTTGTAAAAAGAATCTCCTCTGACCACCGTGTATTCCTTGGCATCAGCAGGAACCGGGGTGGTGGGAGGTTCCACCGGGGGCAGCGCAGCGGGTTGCGCCGGCGCGGGGTTTACTTGACCCGGCTGCGTGACGGGAGAGGGATTCCCAGCAGGAGCCGGATTCGACGAAGCAGGCTGAGTTGGTGCCGGCGTAGCGCTCGGGGACAAAGTGGAGACGGCGTCTGTCGCGTTGTAATAATTCGTGTCGATGGGCGGCAAGACGGCGATATTATCGGTGGTTTTGTTGGTGGCTTTGTCACCATCGCGTTTGCAGCCTTGCATGAGCAGACCGAAGCAGAGGACAGCGTGAATGGCGATGATGGTGAAGACGGCGATTCGGACATTCGATTTGCCGCGGACTGGCGGGATCGAACCTTGGGGGATCAGAGGGCTGGGATTTGGGTTATTCATTTGGCGTGGCGCTGGTGTTGCGTCCTTTCGTTGAGGTTTTTGTTCGGGTTGCTGCCCCGGGGTTTTTCCTCAGAAAACCCCGAGGCAAATGGTTTAAAAATCTTCAAAAAGTTGCGATGGACGATTTCGTTCATGTTCGAGGTGATCCACTATTCACTGGTGTCTGCGGGTGCCGACCCACTAGGGATTGAGCGCCGCCAGTGTTCGACTGCTTGTCGGAACACTTCACCCCGTTGTTGATAATTTTGAAACATGTCAAAGCTCGAACAAGCCGGTGAAAGTAAAACTACATCGCCGCTGGCGGCGTTTTCTGCCGCTCTGGTGACTGCTTCTAGCAACGAATCCGTCACAGTGCAAGGAGTAAAAAGACTCCAGGCCGCACGAATTTTTTCCCGCGTTTCACCCATCAAAAAAGCTTGCTTCACCCGGCGCGCCAGCAGCGGACCGATGTCGTGATATTCGAGGCCTTTGTCACGGCCGCCGGCGATCAATAAAACGTTCGGTTCACCCCCCTTGCCCGTTGGCATCGAAAGCAAAGCCTTCTCGACCGCGTCCAGGTTGGTCGCTTTGGAATCGTTGACGAATTTGACGCCATTGATTTCCGCTACCAATTCGCAACGATGCGCGGCGGGGGCGTAGGTCTTGAGCGGATCGGTCATCTGTTCGAGAGGAATCCGCAAGACTCGCCCAACGGCCAGCGCCGCCATCAGGTTCTCGGCGTTGTGCGGGCCGCGCAACCGGCATTGATCCATGTCCAGAAGCGGACCTTCCCAATCGGGCAAACGCCCAATCAACAGTCCGCGATCGAGAAAAATATCGGCGCGCCGATTGTTCGCGCTGAAAGTGATGACTTTGGCCGGGACTGGAAGTCCCAGGGAACGGATTTGAGCGAGCGCTTCGCTCTGCACAATCGCCCAATCGAACGGCTGCTGGTTCATGAACAGCCGGGCTTTGGCGCGCACGTAATCGGCCATACGTGGGTAGCGATCGAGATGATCGGGCGTGATGTTCAGCAACACCGCCACGGCCGGACGAAAAAACTTGATGGTCTCGAGTTGGAACGAACTGACTTCCAGCGTCAGAAAATCGAGCTCGCGGGTTTTGTCCGCCACCGCGCACACCGGCAGGCCAATGTTGCCCGCGGCGATGGTCTTGCGGTGACAATGATTCAACATCCGTTCGACCAGCTCGGTGGTGGTTGTTTTTCCATTCGTTCCGGTGATGGCAATGTTAAGACAAAACGAATTTTCGTAACCGAGTTCGAGCTCGCCGATGACCGGAATGCCCCGGCGTTTGATTTCCATCATGAACGGGCTGTCGAGCGGAACGCCCGGACTGACGACGGCAAGGTCGAACGGCCCGGGCGGCACATGGACGGCGCCGAGTTCGACGGTCACTCCCAAATCGGTGAGATGCGCGGTTTGCTTTTGGAGCGCGGCGGTCTGGGCCAGATCCACTGCGTGCACACGCACCTCGCGTTTGCGAAGCAGTTCGCACGCGGCCTGGCCGCTCGAACCGAGGCCGACGACGAGCACGCATTTGTGGGTGAGATCGAACATCGATTAGCGCAATTTCAACGTGCTGAGCGCGACCACGGCGAACATGACACAAAGAATGTAAAATCGCGTGACCACCTGGGCTTCATACCAGCCTTTCTTCTCGAAATGATGATGCAGCGGCGCCATCAGGAAAATGCGGCGTCCCGTGCCGTACTTGCGCCGGGTGTACTTGAACCATCCCGTCTGAAGCATGACTGATCCCGCCTCGGCAACGAATACTCCTCCGGCGATAACCAGCACGAGCGGCTGATGAATCAAAACCGCCATAATGCCCAGCGCCCCACCGATGGCGAGAGATCCGGTGTCGCCCATGAACACTTGGGCGGGATGACAATTGAACCAAAGAAAGCCCAGGCCGGCCCCCATCAGTGCCGCACAAAACACCGTCAACTCGCCGGCGCCTGGCACATAAGTGACAAACAAGTACCGGGAAAAATTCCAGTTGCCCGCCACATAAGTCATAACCAGAAACACGGTCGTCACAATCACAGTGCAGCCAATGGCCAGACCATCGAGGCCGTCGGTGAGGTTGACCGCGTTCGAACTGCCCACAATGGTCAGAACCGTCAGAATCAATCCCACCGCCGCAGCCCCGCTCAGCACGGGATACTTGTAAAAAGGGATCATGATCTCCGTGACCAGTTTGCTCGTGGATGGGTTGATCAGAAGGTAAATGCCGATGTAAAGCGCCAGCAACGCCTGCACGATCAACTTCACGTGCGATTTCGCGCCGCGATTGCTCTGCTGCGTAATCTTGGCGTAGTCGTCGTAAAACCCGAGTCCGGCCAGCACCACCAACGAAAGCAGCGTCAGCAAAATCAACTCGTTCCACTCCGTCCACAGCAACGTGGTGATATCGACGACCAGAACGATGAGCACCCCGCCCATCGTGGGCGTGCCGCGTTTGCTCAAAATACGCGCCGTCATATCGCCGGCTTCCTCGGCTTTATCTTTGTAATCCTGCCCGAATTTTTGTCGCTTGAGCCAGGCGATCACTTTCGGGCCGAGCCATAAGCTGAGCCCCAGGGCGGTGACGGCGGCGCCGGCGCTGCGGAAAGTGATGTATTGAAATACGCGCAACCAGGAAAAATCCAGAGGCCAGCCGGAAACGGCGGCCTGTTGCTGCACATATTGACTCAGGTAAAAAAGCATGTTGACGCAATGATTTCAGCCACACGCAGACGCAAGAGCGAAAATGGATCAGCCGACGATTTGTTGCCGCAATGCTTCCACCACGCGCTCGAGTCGAGCCGCGCGCGATCCTTTCACAAGAACCAGATCGCCTGGACGAAGCCATTGACGCAGCGCCGGAATGGCCTCGGCAACGTCCGCAAAAATCTCAACCGCATTCATGCCGGCGGCGCGTGCCGAACCGGCCGTGGACGAAGCCATGTTTCCAATCGCCACCAGACGATCGATGCCAGCCGTGGCCGCGGCGGCGCCGACCGCTTGATGGGCGGACTCGCTGTGCGCGCCCAGTTCGGCCATGTCGCCGAGCACGGCGACGCGCCGGCCATGGCACGGAAAATCGCGCAAGGTTTGCAAGGCCGCGCGCATCGAGTCCTCGTTGGCGTTGTAGGTATCATCAAGAATTCTCAGACCCTGCAGGTCGATCAATTGCAGGCGCATTTTGGGCGGCTGAACTTCGGACAAGCCGCGCTGAATTTCAGCGCGGCTTAGTCCGAGTTCACTCCCGACCGTAACCACCAACGCGACGTTCAAAGCCTGGTGAGTTCCAAACAAACTCACTTGATAACGACCACAGAAATCCGGGTGCGGACCGATAAGTGTAAACGCGACACCCCGTGCATCCATTAAAACCTCCTCGATGCGCCAATCGTTCGCAGCGCCTTTTCCGACACGGACGATCTCTGCTTTCGTTCCGCGGAGGAGCCGGTCCAATTCCGGGCTATCGCCATTAACGAACAGTTTTCCGTGAGAAGGCAGCGCGCGGGCGAGGGCGCCTTCTTCCTCGGCCACACCCGCGAGGTCGCCAAAGAATTCCAGATGCTCGGGACCGATGCTGGGAATCACGCCGTAGCGCGGCTGTACCAATTCCACGAGCGGCCCGAGTTCACCGGGATGATTTGTGCCCACTTCCAGTACCGCCGCCTCGTGCGTGGCTTCGAGTCGAAGCAAGGTGAGCGGCACGCCGATGTCGTTGTTGAAACTCGCTTCGCTCGTCAGCGTGCGCATTTTCTGGCGCAACACCGATCCGAGCAATTCTTTGGTGGTTGTTTTGCCGTTCGATCCGCCGACGGCAATGATCGGAATATTGAAATCGCGCCGATACTTTGTCGCAATTTGTCCCAAGGCGCGTCGCGAGTCTTCCACCAGGATGATGGGCAGTGAAGGATCGGTCGCCTTGCAGCGACGTCGTTCCGCGAGAGCGGCGGCGGCTCCTTTGCGCGCAACCTCGGCAAGGAATTCATGGCCATCGAAGCGGTCGCCGGCGATGGCGACGAACAAATCATCTTTCTGCACCGTGCGGGAGTCGGTGGAGATTCGGCGAATAGCGCATTCGGAAGCGGGCATTGGTTTCCCGCCGCAGACTTCGGCAATCCACTGGAGCGATCGAGGTTCCACAACAGGTTGCATTACTTCGTGAATTCCGGCGCGTTGAGTTCATACCCCGGGCTATAAGCCGGCGCATAGTTCTCCGGGCTGAAACTGAAAAGCTCGGGCTGCGCGGGTTCGAACATGCTCGGCAAATGATGGACGACGCCGTTTTGGTCGGGCTCGCTCCACGTGCGACGCCGATTGATTTCCATTTTTTCGTCAGCGGCCCGGATCAGTTCTTCGGCGCTGATGCCGGCTTTGCGCGCCGCATCGATCAGGAGAATCAGGCAATCCGCGTATTCCGTTTTGTCATAAGGGGCCGCGATCAGTTCAGCGACCTCCTGCCGCAAGTGGTGGAGCTTTGGCAATGGCGTTTCGTCATCGAAGGTCATCTCCGACCATGCGCCAATTTCTTGCTGGAGTTGTTGCAAGGTCATCTAAACAGCGCTTTGAAAACCGAGCGCTTCCAGGGTTTGGCGCGCGTAAATGCGATCATCGAAAGGCACCACGGTATCTTCGAATTCCTGGTAGGTTTCATGACCTTTGCCGGCCAGCAACACAGTGTCGCCCGGTTTGGCCATGCGAATGATCCGGTCAATGGCACGACGCCGATCCAGTTCGAGCTCATACGCGCTCGTGCGAACCTCACGGAACCCCCCTTCAATTTGCGCGGCAATGTCGGCCGGATTCTCCCGCCGGGGATTGTCGCTGGTGATGATGGTAAAGTCCGAGAGTTCGGCGGCGACCTTTCCCATTTTGGGTCGTTTGCCTTTGTCGCGACTGCCCCCGCAACCAAAGGCCAGGAGCACTCGGCCCGGGGTGATTTCTCTCACCGTCGTGAGCACGTTTCTGAGTGCGTCATCGGTATGCGCGTAATCGACAAACACGCCGAAAGGCTGTCCGAGCCGGGAGCTTTCGAGCCGGCCCGGCACCGGCTCCATCGATTCGAGGGCTTTCCGGATTTTTTGCGCGTCGATTTTCAGCGCGAGCCCGGCGCCGGTGGCGGCCAGCGCATTGTAAATGTTGTGGCGCCCGATCAAGGGAAGACGGCATGAAAAATTTTCAAGCGGGGTTTCCACCTGCATGGCCGTTCCATCGTGCCGGAGTTCAATCTGCGTGGCGCGCAAGTTGGCCGGCTGACGGAGCCCATAAGTGAATTGCACCTCAACTTGAGTGCGTTCGGTCAGGCGCTCGCCAAAAGCGTCGTCAATGTTGATGACCGCCCGCGCGGGTTTCGAGCCCTGATGCAGGCCGGTGAAAAGCCGGGCTTTCGCTTCGAAATAATTTTCGATCGTGCCGTGGTAATCGAGATGGTCCTGGGTCAAGTTCGTGAAGATGGCGACATCGAAATCGATGCCGTGCACGCGCTTTTGGTCGAGGGCATGCGAACTGACTTCCATGACACACGCCTGACAATCGGCGCGGAGCATTTGCGCGAGCATCTGCTGGATGTCTAGCGCCTCGGGTGTGGTGCGGTGCGCGGGAATGATGCGTTCACCGATTTCGTAACGGATGGTGCCGAGCAAACCCGTTTTGATGCCTGCACTTTCGAGAATCTGTTTGACCATGAACGCCACGGTCGTTTTCCCGTTGGTTCCCGTGACCCCGATCATTTTCAATTTCGAACTCGGATGCTGATAGTACGCAGCCGCCGCGATGGCCAGAGCCTGGCGCGCATCGGAGACTTTGATTTTGGTGGCGCGTTGCGAAGCGAAACCGTTGCGTTCGCAAATAATGGCCGCGGCCCCGCGATCGATGGCGCTGTTGATGAATTCGTGGCCATCGGTGTTTTGCCCGGGAACGGCCACGAACACCATGCCGGGAGTGATGCGGCGGGAATCGTAGGTGAGACCGGCGATTTCTTTTTCGAGCGGGCCTTCGATTTTCAACGGAGCCAGCTCATGAATCAGATCCTTGAGCAGCATGGGCGGACTAGAAACTCGTTTTGATTTTCGCGACGGAAAGCGACCGGTGAGCGTCGTGACCGGGTTCGGGTTCCGTCGGTTTGATATCCGGAGGAATGGCAAAGTACTTTGACGCGCGCTCGGCAATGTTGCGAAAGACCGGGGCAACAGTTCCGCCGCCGTAATAGCCATTTTTCGGTTCGTCCAAAACGACCGAAATGCAGAGTTCCGGATCCTCTGCGGGGAAAAATCCAATGAATGAAGAAAAGTATTTGCCCGGCACGTAATGGCCTCCAATCGCTTTTTGGGCGGTGCCGGTCTTCCCGGCCACGGTGTAATGATCGAGGCGGGCTTTGACGGCCGTGCCGTTGGTCGAGACCGCGGCCTTGAGCGCGGCTACCATTTGGCGGGAGGTGCTTTCAGAAATGACCTGACGCACCACGCGCGGCGCGTATTTCAACATGACATGGCCTTCGTCGTCCTCGACACGGTCCACGATCAAAGGCTGCATAAGCCGTCCTCCATTGGCGATCGCACTCATGGCCATCACCATTTGCAACGGTGTAGCCGTGACTTCGTGCCCCATCGGAATGCGGGAGATCGAAAGCTTGTTCCAACGATTGATCGGATGCACGGTGCCGCGCACTTCGCCCAGCAATTGAATGCCGGTGCGCTGGCCGAAACCAAAATCCATCATGTATTTGTGCAGCCGCAGTTCCCCGAGCCGCAACCCCACCTTGAAAGCGCCAATGTTAGACGATTTGGCGATGATGTTTTGCACGGTCAAAACTCCGAACGAATGATCGTCCCGCAAAGAGCGGCCGGCGAACCAGGTGCGGCCATGTTCACAATCAAATGCCTCCTCCAATGAAACCAATCCTTCCTGCAACGCCCCGGAAACCACCACAATCTTGAAAGTGCTCCCCGGCTCCGCCACATCGCAAATCACGCGATTGCGTCTGGCGTCGGCAGTCGTGTCGTTCAAATGGCCGGGATCAAAATTCGGAAGCGTCGCCATCGCCAGCACTTCACCGGTTTTCGGGCGGACTACCACACAGGAAGCGCTGATGGGAGTGTGCTTCTGCATGACATCGGCCAGTTCCGTTTCGACAATGTGTTGCAATCCGGCATCGAGGGTGAGCACGACATTCAACCCAGCCCGAGCGGCCACGTCTTGTTCGCGCCAGGCGACGAGTTCACGACTGCGATGATCGACGATGGTCGATTTCCAACCGCGCATTCCGGACAAAGCGGAATTGAAGACTGCTTCGATGCCTTCCAATCCGACGGTTTCATCGATTTTCCCGCTGGTGGTCTCGCGCGTCTGAGTGCCGACAAACCCGAGCACATGGGCGGCGAGGCTTTGATTGGGATAAACTCGGATTTGATCGTCCTGGGCATCGGCGAAGATGGCTTTCTCGCGCAGGTTGTAAATCATGCGGCGTTCTCTGCGCGTTAGTTTTTTTTCGTCGATGGGCAATTCGAGGTTGCGCATGACCATTTGGATGTGCTCCCAGTTTTCCAGCGAAACTTTGCGTTTCAGTACTTCGTATTGGTCCGGCACGATGCGGCCGGCGGAATTCGTGAGCAGGCGCGGCTGTAAGCGCACGATGAGTTCCGCCTCATTCATCTGGAGCACCGGCGCCAGCGCGCGAGCCACCTCTTGTTGAAATCCAGAGATGAAGTGCGGGTTCGCACAAATGGTTTTGACGAAATAACTGCGGGCCAGAATGTTCCCGCGCACATCACGGATATCGCCGCGCCGTGGCTCGCGAAAGTAGGTCCGGCGCGTTTTGTCCTCGGCCTCTTCCTTGAGTTGATGATGGCGAGCGACCTGCAAATCGACCAAGCGAAACCCAAGCGCCACCAGCGCGGCAATCAGCAGGAAAGCCAACGCGATCAGGCGTCGATATTGAAGCGGGGTAGTCATCTCAGGGTTGAGGGAACGCTTTCAATGCCTCAGGTTGCGAATCGGCGTTTTGTCATTTCTGTTTGGGTTCAGGTTCGATTCAGCGCCGGCTGAGATAAGGGCTGGCCGTTCTTTGCTGCGGCAACTTGGGGTTTTCCGCATACAGCGGCTGAACGGTCACGGGAGCGAGCGGCTCGAGGTTGTCCACCAAACGAACCACTTGCTCCGGTTGAGGCGGTACCAGCCCGAGATTCAGTTGTTTCACACGCAAATCGAGTTCGCGCGTCGATTGCAAAATGGCCAGCGCGCGTTCGTAACTTTCGTTCTGACGCCGCAATGCGTCGCGGTGTATCTCACGGTCTTTGATCTGTCGGCCCAGTTCATTGAGCTGCTCTTTTTGCCACACGTAACCCACGCCAGATCCGCCAATGAACAAACAGAGAAGGAGCGCACGCACCGCCGGGCCAAACCGGACAGCCGCAGAATGATTTCTTCGATTTCTTGCCATCTCAATTTAGATTTTTTCCATGACCCGCAGCTGCGCGCTGCGAGCTCTTGGATTTTCGGTTAATTCCGATGGGCCGGGTTTCATAGCTTTCCGGCTTACCCATTGCAATTGCGGTTTCGCCGGACGACGCAATTCCGGCACGTCCACTTCGCCTTCGAAGGTATAATCGCGCTCCCGCACACGACCGAACTCCTTCACAACCCGATCTTCCAGCGAGTGAAATGTGATCACAGCCAGGCGCCCGCCCGGTTTCAAAATCTTCCACACCGACTCGAGGCCAGATTTCAAATGGCCAATTTCATCGTTCACCGCGATCCGCAACGCCTGAAAGACCTGCGTCGCCGGATGCGTTTTCCGGCCGCGCCGCGGATGGATCCGTTCGATGAGCGACGCCAGTTGGCCGGTGGTTTCAAAACGGCGGTTCGCTCGTTCATTGGCGATCGCGCGGGCAAACCGCCGCGATTCCGTCTCGCCGCCATACTCCCAAAAAATCCGGGCCAATTCGGCCTCGTCAGCTTCATTCACGAGCCGGCCGGCAGTTAATTCCTGTTCTAGATTCATCCGCATATCCAAAGGACCAGACTGCTGAAAACTGAATCCGCGTTCGGGCCGGTCCAATTGAGGTGAGCTCACACCCAGATCCAAAAGCACCCCATCACAACTGGCTTCCGGCACCCAATCCGCAAGTTCCCGAAAACTCCCCTGACGAATTTCAAAGCGCCCCGCAAATTCCGCCAATCGCCGGCGCGCCGCCTCAACGGCGTCGCCATCGCGATCGCACCCATACAACCAGCCATCCGGTGAGCTCGCCTGGAGGATGGCTGAGGCGTGTCCACCCCCACCGACCGTCCCATCGGCGTAACGGCCGCGCGGACGCGGTCTCAAAGCGTCCAGCACCTCCGCCAACATCACCGGCTTGTGCGTAAAATGGGGCACGGATCCGAATCATGTTTTTACGTTCGAGATCGGCGCAGGCCAAAAACCGAAACCCAAATGCGCCACCAGCCATTCCACTTCCTCCGCCAGGTCACCTCCCCGCCCACGACCGGCTTTGGCACGGGTTTCGCGGCCACGAGCTCAAAATCGGTATCGCTCAGGTCGTTGCGCATCACCTTCACGGATTCCAGGCGCAATTCCGATTGCACCATCGCCCGCGGCGTGGTGATTGGCCCCTTCGGCGAAAACAACCGTTTCAAAAACTTTCGCCGACGCGCCGCAATCAATGCTTCGTCGTGACCTGGAAACTCGGGAACGGGTGAAGCGGAAATGTTTTCTCGGATTGAAGCCGGACTGGATTTGAGCCCGGATTGCACCGGCCCCAGGTCCTCGAACAATCCCGATTGCGACTTTATTTCAACCGCGGGCATCAGACTGACGGGCCGGCCTACCGGCGCGAACTTCGGCAAGCCGCGCCCGGAGGAAATTTTATAGGAGGCCGGAGCCCCTTTGACGCCGCTGATGCTCCGACCGACAGCGAGTAATTGCATCAAGCTCATACGATCAGATGAGTTTAAAAGCCTCTGGCGAAAGTTCTTCATCCACCGCATCGGTGGACGCGTACCGGTCGGGATTCCAGATCTCGAACCGATCGACCAACCCCACCAGAACTGCTTCTTTTTCAATCGCCACCGCGCGGGCCATCTGTTCCGGAATACAAATGCGCCCGCCCTTGTCCAATGGCACCCGATCGGACTTTTTTCCGACCAACCGCCGCAAAGTCTCGGCTTTCGGATCGGCAAACGGCATGGTCTTCAGCTTTTGCACCAGGGCCACCCATTCATCCGGGGGCAAAACCAACAAACAGGCTTCGGTCAGGTTCCCTTTCGGCCAAAGAATCAACGTCAGCTCCATCTCACCCGAGCGCGGACGCCATTTGGCCGGGATTTGAAGCCGACGCTTCTCGTCCACGCCATGGCGATAAACGGAGTTGTAATAAATCGGTTCCACACGCGCGCACTCAGAACCACAACCGGCCAAACCACGCCATCCCCACCCCAACCACATTTTGCCCACGGTCTATTAACCCACATCGACCCACTTTTAGACACTACGACCCTATTGGTCAACAAAATACCGCACTTGAGTTGGGGGGAGTTATTCACAGGTCATTCACTTGGGGAGGACTTTTGCCCCGGTTTCTTTCCATTTCCGCCATTGATTTGAACGCACTTTCCCATAGGCTCCCTTCACGAAACGGTTTATTACATCCAGCCCGTGCGCACCGCTGATTTCGATTATTCGCTCCCGAAAGCACTGATCGCCCAAGCGCCGGCACAACGTCGCGATCGATCCCGGTTAATGGTGCTCGACCGCAAAACGCGCCGCATTGAACACCGGCATTTTCACGAGTTTCTCGAGTACCTCGACCCGGGTGACCTGCTCGTTTTGAACAATTCGAAGGTAATTCCCGCCCGGTTGCGCGGTCGAAAGGCGGATACCGGAGGAGAATTCGAAATCCTGCTGCTCGAAGAGAATCAAACCAACGATTGGTGGGCAATGATCCGGCCAGGCAAACGGGTCCGCCAGCGAACCCGGCTTGTTTTTCATACTCATCACGGGAAGCCCACTCCAATTACGGCCTCGATTCTGTCGAAAAACGAGGAAGGCCATGTGCAGCTTCGCTTCGAAGGAACCCCCAATATCCTGGATGAGTTGGACAGCCTCGGTGAAGTCCCGCTCCCTCCTTACATCGACCGCCGTCCCGATACCGCCGGTGTTGCCGATCAACGGCGGTACCAAACGGTTTTCGCTTCAGCGCCGGGGTCGGTGGCAGCCCCAACCGCCGGTTTGCATTTCACACCAGCCTTTCTCGAAGCAATCCGAAACAAAGGCATCCAGGTCGAGTTCGTCACGCTTCATGTCGGCTTGGGCACTTTTGCGCCTGTGAAGACAGAGGATGTGGAATCCCATTCCATGCACGAGGAACGGTTTGAATTAACTGAGACCACCGCGTCGGCGATTCGCGAAACGCGCCGGCGCGGGAAACGCGTCGTGGCGGTGGGCACGACGACCGTGCGGGTGCTCGAGACGGTGGCACGCGCGCAACAAGGGGCGATGCAAGCCATGCGCGGCCGGACACGAATTTTCATTTACCCGCCCTGCCGCTTTTTGGTTGTGGACATGTTGCTGACCAATTTTCATTTGCCGCAATCGACCTTGCTCATGCTGGTGAGCGCATTTGCGGCGCCGGGGGAAATGGCGGGGCGCGAATTTGTGCTCGGCGCGTATGAAGAGGCGGTTCGTCAGCGCTATCGATTTTTCAGTTACGGTGATGCAATGTTGCTCGTATGAGGACCGGGCAAAAAAAAGGCGCAAGACATCTGGAAAGAAAACCGGGCGAGTATCCGTTCGTATTTTTGAATGTGGCCATGACCGCGGACGGAAAGATTGCGCCGGCCAACCGTGACTTCGAACCTTTCAGCAGTCCGCGTGATCGCGAGTACATGATGGTTTTGCGCGCGCGGGCGGATGCCGTGATGTCGGGGGCGAGAACCTTGGATTTAATGCCGGTGAAACTCGGTGTGGGTGGGGAAAAGTACCGGCGACAGCGACTGCGAAACGGCCTGGCAGAAAAGCATGTGCGGGTCGTGGTCAGCGGTTCGGCCACGATCGATCCAAATGCGGAGATTTTTAAGCATCGGTTTTCGCCGATTCTCGTGTTGGCGTGCGGTTTGGCGCCGGAGAAGCGGTTGCGAACATTGCGCCGCCTGGCTGATGAGGTGGCGGTTTTTGGGGAAAACGAAATAGATTTTCGTGCAGCGTTTCGGTGGCTCAAGGAAAAATGGAAGGTCGAGCGGCTGCTTTGCGAGGGAGGCGGCGAGGTCAACGGTGCGCTGTTCGAACAAGGGTTGGTGGACGAAGTGTATCTGACGATTTGTCCGTTGATTTTTGGCGGGCGAACCGCGCCAACCATTGCCGATGGACAGGGGGTGGAACGGCTGGCCGATGCCACCTTGCTCGAAATGAAATCGATGAAGCGATATGGCGACGAACTTTTTCTCGTTTACCGCGTGAAAGGCCGTGGCGGCATTTCAACGACATGACCAGGGCAAAGGGCGGAGGGCAAAGGGCGGAGGGCAAAGGGCAGAGCGCAAAGGGCAGAGCGCAAAGGGCAGAGGGCAGGCTTGACGTTCTCTCGCGATGTTGGCGGTTTTCAAGCCGCGGCGCTCATGGGAATGGCTTCATCAATGAGCAGCACTGGAATGTTCTGGCGAATGGGATAGAGCCATTGCCGGTCTTCCCGCACGAGCGCGCTGTCAACCGCCTGTTGCACCGGTTCCCCGGCGCGGTTGCACACCTTCCCGCTTTGAATCCGTTGATTGAGTGTGGCGACCAGTTCCGCGGACGCCTCGGCCAGCGGCTGATGCGTCTCAGGACAACACAGAATTTTCATCAATTCAGGGTTCAGCATAGGTCTCAAGGTCAGCAAGCAAACCGATTTTTAGATGCTTCGATGGCCAAACGGGTGCCGCCAACAAGCTCAATCTCGAAATTACTGGGGCACCTTTTGCACGGAGTCATACACCTGCTTGAGTGAGACGCCGCATTCATTGGCCACACGCCGGGCGGACTCGAACTCGGGTGTCACATGCAGCACTTGCCCATCGAGCATTCCCAATTTTACCTGCACATCGCCGAATTCAGTCCGGACCGTTTTGGAGCTGCGACGCAGTTTGCGGCGTTCCGCGAAATAGCGGCGCACGCCAAACGAGCCGGTCTCGCGCAAAATCAATCCCGCAAATTTGTCCGCGTCCGCGTTGGCACAAAGCACCGTCAAAAGAATGCCGGGACGGTTTTTCTTCATTTGCGCCGGCATATGAAAGACATCCAACGCGCCATTCGCGAAGGCGTGTTCCGTGAAATAGCCGAGAATTTCCGGACTGACGTCATCCAGATTGGTCTCGATGATTGTGATCGTGTCAGATTCCCAATCGTGGGCAGCCTGATTGGATGAGTCGCTCAGGATGGCGCGCAGGACATTCGGACGCGTTTTGTTGTCGCGTGTTCCCAGGCCATACCCGATGCGCGTGGCCGCGAGATTTTGCATGGGACCGAACTGCTCGACAAACTCCGCCAACAATGCCGCACCGGTGGGCGTCACCAATTCGTAAGGCTCAGCGCATTGCGTGAGGGGAATGCGCCTCGCGCCCAGAATCTCCAACGTCGCCGGCGCCGGAATCGGAAATCGCCCATGCGCGCACCGGATCCAGCCACTGCCCTCGACCACTGGTGAAGCGAGCACTCTGGGGCGGCCGAGCGATTCCAGGGCAACGCATCCTGCGACGATGTCCACAATGGAATCGACCGCGCCGACTTCATGAAAATGAACCTGCTCCGGGGGATGCCCATGAATTTTGCCCTCTGCCACCGCAATGCGATGAAACACTGCCACCGCTTTTTCCTTCACCCAATCGGAGAGTGTGCTCGCAAGGATCAGCCGCTGAATCTCGGCGAAATCGCGACTGCCCTCGTGGTGGTGACCAGCGTGTTCCTGGGCAGGATGCGCGTGGGCCTGCTCGTCGAAGGTGGGCTCGTGCGGATGAAGTTCCGCGTGCACGTGGCCGTGTTCACCTACATGGACGTGATCGTGCACAGGCTCGTGTCCATGCGATGCGTGCCCATGCTCGTGCCCATGCTCGTGCCCGTGCTCGTGCTCATGACTGGAATGTTCCCCGTGATGTGCATGTGCGTGACCATGTTCATGACTATGTTCGTGCCCGTGCTCGTGGGCTTGGGCAAGGTGAACATCGAACTTAACCCCGGCAATCCCCGCCTTCGTTTTGCGCGTCACGTGCAGGTGGTAACCTTCGACATCCAGTTTCTTTAGCTCGCTTTCCAAATGTTGAGACTCGACTCCCAAATCGAGCAGCGCGCCAACAAACATATCCCCGCTGATTCCGCTGAATACATCGAGGTAAAGGGTCCTGGTCATCAGCAAAATCCAGTCAGGCTTCCGGCCTGTTGGCAAGCTTGAACTCAGCAATTTGCGTTGGGTGACTTTGAGCGGCTGCGATTGAAGCTGGACCAGAACATTGCCGAAGCCCATTGCCATGCAGTGGGATCAACGATCAGCGGTCAATCGAATCATTGGCCAGCATGTTGATCTGGCTTGCGGCGTAGCCAGCGCCAAATCCATTGTCGATGTTCACAACCGTCACACCGCTGCCGCAACTGGTCAGCATCCCGAGCAGCGCTGCCACTCCTCCAAAACTCGCGCCATATCCAATGCTGGTCGGCACGGCAATCACAGGCCGTTCCACCAATCCTGCCACGACACTTGGCAGGGCGCCTTCCATGCCGGCCACGACAATCAACACGCGCGCGCTTTGCACCAACTCGATGCGCGCCAGCAACCGGTGCAAACCGGCCACGCCCACATCGTAAAGTCGTTCAACGCGATTGCCCATGATATCGGCCGTCACAACCGCTTCCTCGGCCACGGGCAAATCGCTGGTGCCGGCGGAAAGAACGGCGATGATGCCGGGCCGTTTCGGCAACGGCGTTCGTTGGATGGTGATGCAACGGGCGGCTTCGTGGTAAATCGCGCGCGCAAAATTCTTTCGAACCGCTTTGAAATGCTCCGGGGCAGCGCGAGTGATCAGAAGCCGCCGTTCCTTCGCCACAATCGTGCGGGCAATAGCCGCCACCTGGAGCGGGGTTTTGCCCGAAGCAAAAATCACTTCAGGAAAACCTTTGCGGAGCGCGCGATGGGTATCGACAGCGGCAAAACCGAGCTCCGCTATGGGCGCGGACTGGAAGGCGTGGAGCACTTTTTCGAGGCTCACTTTTCCATCGCGAAATTGTTCGAGCAAAACTCGGGCTTCAGCGGATGTCACGGCAGCCAACATGCCAGAAAGAGGTGGTCGCGTGAAAGGGAGAAGTGTCGTGCATGTCGATCGCTTAACGCTTTGGTTTCGGCTTTGGGCGCTGCGCGGCGGGCAATTTTTCTTTCGGAGTAAGTTCGATGCGCGCGCCGCTCTCCCAAGAGATTTCCTTTTTATTCACTACCAGCGTGCGGCGCAGCAATTCAATCTCATGCCCGAAAAAATCGAACGTGACAGTGCCGGGCAAAAAGGTTGTGTCGAAAAAAATCACTTCGCCAAATGGCACATTGGTCTTTGGCCCCGCAAAGAAAACGGTCGTGTTTAAGTTCGTTGTGGAAATCCGTTCGGAGACAAACGAGAGCGTCACCTCGCGCAGAGCAAGCTTTGGTTGATCGACGCGAATCGAAGGTTGGCCCTGAGCATCGGAAAGGAAGGTGACCTGCCACGGGCCGTGACGTTCCCGCATATGATGAATAAAGGAGAAACTGATGACGTACAGCAATAAGGCCAGCCCGAAGGCCACGAGGAGGTGCTTCACAATGGTGCGGTCAGCCATGCCCGCCCAAGCTCATCCAACCGCAAGCCCAGTGTCAACTATTTGGAGCAGCCTTCTGGGAGTTAGGCGGATCATCTCGCCGCTGGGCAAGTTGGTGCGGCTTGTAAAGCGGCGCTCGCGAACGGTATCCGCAGCTTTATGGACTGCGCCGGCAGAACGCAGTGGCGACGGCGCTTTGGCCTTGGCAACACGCGTTTTGAAATCCTGTGCGTTTTGAGTTGGCTAATGGAAGTAGACAGTGCGTCCCGCCTGTTCCTGCAGTTGTCAGCCCCTTCCCTTTGTCGAAAACATTGTTGGCAACTGGTTCGGAAATGGAATGAGTTCGATCGACAATGTTTGGGACGAAGTTTTCGACAAAGGTGCGATGGGAAAAAAAGGTACAAACTCCAGGGTGAGGCTTGTCAAACACCGCTCCGAACCCGCTGACAGGGCTCGTGTTAATTCTTCTCGTAAACCCGCTGGCCATCGACGTACGTCGCCAGCACCTGCGCGCTGCGGATATCGTCAACCGCGCAATTCAACAGATCGCGATCGAGCACGATGAAGTCGGCCAATTTACCAGGTTCGAGCGAGCCGATTTCCTTTTCTTTGAACAGCAGAAAGGCGTTGTTGACGGTGTAGAATCGAATGGCCTGCTCGCGAGTCAAGGCTTCTTCCGGATGCAACGGCCGCTCGTAATTGCGCGATCGCCGCGTGATGGCGGTCCAGAG
>JBFMDG010000060.1:0-17582 GCA_040754135.1 Verrucomicrobiota bacterium | reverse complement strand
CGAATCGCCTGACATCAAGTTTGGCGGCGTTTCCGTGCCGGAGTTTTCCGATACGCTCGATTTTTCGGCGTTGGAGCAGGATTTGAATTTCACCGTACTGGAAATCACCACCGAGAATTTCGACTCCGTGGCCAACATTTTCCGCTCGCTCGAAAATCGGTCGGGAACCACCTCGCGCCCGAGCCATGGCATCGACATCGGCATGAACATTGTCATCGTCACCGATGGCATCCTGCGCAAGGTGGTCGATTTGGCCAGCCAGATTCTTGGTTTCGGCGATGCCATCGGTTCGGCCACGCAAGCGCTGACGAGCCTCGATCCCGGCCTCGATCTTTTCGGAAACATCGTCATCGCCACGGACATCGAGAACATCATTGGCAGCGAAGGCACCAACACATTTACATTCGTAAACGGTGCGAAGTTGCAGGGCACCATTTCGACAGGTGACGACGGCAAGGTGGTGTTGAATTACTCGCGCTATCGATTGCCCGGAGATACGCAGGGTGTGACCGTCGATTTGGGCGCGGGTCCGAACATCAATCTCGTCGAAGCGCTCGGCATCAATTCGGAAATCCTGGGCAAGCTTGTTCCCATCGAATGGAAATTCGGCGCTGCCGAAGCCGTTCAGGGCAACCGCTTCGGCGGCCTCGAACAGCTTCCGTTCCTGCAGAGCAGCGTTGGCCTGCTCAGCAAAAATCTCGCAGTCACCGGCGTCACCAAAGTCATCGGCACACCGCTCGATGACATCCTCACCGGCAATCGCGATGACATCATCTTTGTCAGCGGCGGCGGCAACGACAAGATCGATGGCGGACCTAAGGACAAGGACGGCAACACGGCCAGCTTCGACAAGATTCAGAGTTCGCTCATGATTCTGCTGCCGTTGAAGGAAATTCAGGCGGTCTGGTCGAGTTTGACCACAGGCAATCTGACGCTGACGCTCGGCACTCAAAACGTCGATGTTGCCTACAATGCCTCCGCCGATGCGGTGCGGCAGGCCTTGGCCGGTTTCGGCGTCGAGAGCGTCGCCGGCAAAGGCACCGAAGCCGATCCGTGGGTTTTGACCTTTGGCGCGGAAGGGAAAAATGTCGCTCAATTAACGTCCGCAACGGCGGGCGCATCGATTGGCACATTGACCGATGGCCGGCCTGGGTATGCCTGGAGCAGCCCGACCGGCGCCATTGAAAGCAGCACCGTCAACGATTTCTGGAAAGTCTCCACCACGGCGACCGGCGGCACATTCACCCTCACGTTGGGCGGCCAGACCACCGCCCCGATTGCTTACAACGCCGGTGCCACCGCTGTGGCCGCAGCCCTCCGCGCCTTGCCCAATGGCGTTGCCTCGGAAGTCCTGGTCAGCGGCACTGGAACTACAAACGATCCGTGGATCATTAATTTCCTGAACCCCGCTCAAGCGGCTTCGTTGCTCACTGCCTCCGGAACGCAACTGACTCCCGAGGGTTCGACCATTTCGCTTGTTCAAGGCAAACGGCTCTTCAACAATGCTGCCGGCGGCACGTTCCAAATCACCTTCGCCGGCCAGACAACGGCGGACATCGCCTACGATGCCAGCGCGGCCAATCTCGAAAAAGCGCTCGAAGATCTGTCGAACATCACCAACGTCACGGTCACCGGCAGCGGGCGCGCTCTCGATCCCTGGGTGATTCTGTTCCACGACTCGCCGGCGCAATCTCCGCCGCAATTCACCATCAATAACACCGCGTTCCAAAATCAGTTCGAGCCGGTGCGCGAGGTGCAGAAAATCTCCGTGAGCGGAACGGGTGGCACCTTCAAGCTTTCCTATGGAACGCAAACGACCGCGAATATTGCCTACAACGCTTCCGCCGATGACGTGAAGCGGGCGCTGGATGCGTTAACTGGAATTCCGGAGTTCAGCATTTCGGGCGATGGCACCGCGGCCAAACCATGGATTCTCACCTTCATCATTCCGGCTTCGGCGGACGTTCCGGATCTGGTGGTCGATAAATCCGGACTCGCGAGCGGAGCGAATGTCACCATCACGACCACGACCGCGGGTGTCACTCCGGTGAATGAAGTGCAGCGCGTTTATCGCAGCGCGCCCGGCACGTTCTATTTCCGCTTCAACAGTCAGAACACCGTGGCCATTTCCGACAACGCCACGGCGGACAATGTGCGCGCCGCCTTGCAAGGTCTGACCAATGTGGAAGTCACCGTCACCGGCAATGGCACCGTGCAAAATCCGTGGCTCATCACTTTCGTCCGTCCAGGGCCGCAGAATGTTTCTGCGCTGACGGCTGTTTCCAATACGAGCACCAACGCCGCGGCCACCAACGTGGTTATCTCGACAAAAGTCGAGGGCGTCGCGCCCGTGCCCGAGGTGCAGCAAATCTGGACCAATGCCACGAGCGGAAATTTCAAGCTCACTTTTGGCGAAGAAACGACCGGCGACATTGCTTACAATTCCACCGCCGCCAATCTGAAAACCGAACTGGAACGGCTCGAGAGCATCTCCAAAGTCACTGTTACCGGAGCGGGCACGCAGAACGATCCGTGGATTATCACCTTCCCGGCCGCCGCACCCGATCTGGCGCAATTGACGGCAAACACGACCGCGCTCACCGGCGGGACAGTCACCATTGCCACCGAGAGGAACGGCACAAACGCCACACCCGCCGCGCGCGATGACGCCTTCGAAGTGGAAAAAGGCGCTACCGATAACGTGCTCGATGTTCTTCGAGGCGATACCGATCTCGATGGCGATGAAATCACCATCATCGGTTTCGGGGCCACCGGAAACATCGCTTCGTTCACCACGGCCCGCGGCGCCACCGTCACGCTTCATCCCAGCAACCGGGCTTTAGTTTATCGCCCGACCGCGAATTTCACGGGCGTGGATTCGATTGCCTACACCGTTTCCGATGGGAAAGGCGGAATCAACCAGGCCGTCGCGCGGATTTCCGTGACGGAAACGCCGGCCAACCAAACGGCCGACGCCCATACCGTCCGCACAATTCCAGGGGTTCAAACCGCCACCACACTCAAGAACATTCAAAACCTGGTCAGCGGCGCCGGGAACGACGTGCTCATCGGAACCGACGCCGACAATCGATTCTTTTTCACCAACGGTTGGGGCAACGATGTCGTCATCTCCGGCGGCGGCGAGGATGCGCTCGATTTCAGCGAGGTCACCACGGCCATTCAAAGTTACGTGGTGGGGAATACCACGATCGTGACCACGACCGATTCCAGCGGGCGCAAGCACACCATCACCGCCTTTGGAAAGTTTTCGGAAATCAAACTCCCCGGGTCGAGCAAAGTGGACAAAGTCGATGCCTTCATCAGCAAGAGCCCGGGCGTTGGCGCGGTATTGAATCGCGATACCGAGACCCACAACACCACGCCGCCGATGCAAACGGATCAGGAGCGGATCCGCGCCGGCCTCGAAGCCTTTGCAACCTGGAGCGGCAATTTCGGAACGAAAGTGAAAGGAATCGCTGACAGCATTCCGAGCATTCCGTTCCTCAGCACCTCGCTCAGTTCCGTGTGGAGCGTAACGGGCCAGCAAGTGGTCAACACGATTCAAACGTTCAAGAACAACGTCAATAGTCTCTTCACCACCAATCCGGTCGTGACCACTGCGGATATTCTTTCGCTGACCGGCGTGACCCAAACGAATTCGAGCAACGCGCGCGAATTTTCCGTGAAATTGAACGTGGGCAGTTTCAGCGAATCGGTGAATCTCGATTTCAGCACGAGCGCGCTGGGCGAATTGTTCGGGTTCGACATCCCGGCCGGTGTGCAGCAGTCCGAGCCGTTCACCCTGACTGGCGGAGTGCAGATCGAATTTGTCTTCGGCCTCGATGCCGACGGCAATTTCTATGTCAGCAACCCCGCCATCTCCGCCGCTTTCGCGCTTGGCCATCAAAATCCGTTTGACCTCAGCTTGCGCCTCGGCCCGCTCGGCATCGGCATCGAAGGCGGCACACTCAAACTCAACGCCGAAATCCGCATCGGCGCGGATCGGAAGCTCAGCAAGTCGGATCTGGCCGGGGACAGCAATGGAAGTTTGATCGCGCTCCCGAAATTGAGCGGCAACAACAGCTACGAAATTCACCTCCCGATCGTGTTGCAGGGCGCGCTCGCAGGCCTCCAGGGCGAAACCGCGTTTATCGTCGGATCGTTCAACACTCCGAACAATCCCGTCACAATTCCCGGCGCAGCGACCATCACCGATCTCTTCGCCAGCATTGCCACCAACATCGGCACCCGTAATTTCGAAAAACTGATCAGCATCAAATCGGTGTCGCTCGATATGCTGCTCGATGGCATCAGCGGCGTGCTCGATGAATTGATCGATCCGAATGGCATCGCCTTCAAGAAACTGCCGCTCATCGATCAAAGCATCATCGGCCTGCTCGGTTCCGGAACCACCAATGCGCTCGCCTCCATCAAGTCGGTCGTCGATACCATTCGCGCCACCCTCGCGGATGTGCAAAGCCTCGAACGCGATCTGAATTTCGAATTGGATTCCGCGCTCAGCCTCGGATTGAACCTGGGCGGCACAAAAGCGGAAATCAAAGCCGCCTTCGATCGGTTGACCGCCATCGCCGCGGAGCTCGACTCGAATTCGACCGATGACGAAATCGCGATTGCCATGGCGCTGGCCAAGCCGGAATTCGTCGCGCTCATCGCGGATCGCAACGTCGTTCTCGCCAGCCAACGGTTAATCGCGCTCGGCTTGAGCAAGACTTCGACGGACGGGCAAATTGCTCTGGCGCTGGTGGCGTTGCTTCCGAGCCAGGCACAGTTCAATGGGTTGAAGGCCGATCGCGATTTGCTCGCGGGGAACACCGCGTATCTCGAAGCACAGAGCCGGTTGATCGCCGCCGGATTGAGCGGCGAATCGAGCGACGAGGAAATTCAACTGGCCTGGAGCAACTCGGAAGACATCGCGCGCGCCAAAAATTCCAGAAACCTTCTGCAAGGAACCGGCGGCACCGCCATCGAACGCACTCTCGCCACTCAATACTTAAGCGCGCTCGGCCTCAGCACCGAGGCCACCGACCAGCAAATCGAAGCGCGCCTGGCCAACTCGGCCGAGATCACGCAAGCGACTGCGGATCGCGACCTCGTTCGCGACAACGCACCCGCTATGTCCGGGGCGGAAGCGCGCCTGGCCGAATTCGGTCTCGATGCAAATTCGAGCGATGAAGCCATTGCGACGGCGCTGGTGGATGCGGACACATTGCAGGCGCGGATTGTCGATCGCGATTTGCTGGCGACCACGAAGATTGTTTTGAACGATGCCGCCACTCGGCTGTCGGCGAAAAGCTTAAGCGCGAATTCCAACGAAGGGGATATTGCGCTCGCGGTCATTGATGCGACTGAGTTTGCCGCGCGCAAAGCCGACCGCGATCAACTGGCCGTTTATGACGCGAACAAAATTATCGCGCTCTCCTACCAGAATTCCCGCTTCGAAGTGGTCATTCGCATCGAGAAGCATCTCACATTTGAAATCGGTTTCTCACTCGACCTGGATACGTTGGCCAATGACCCGAGCGTGCCGTCGGCCGTGCGAACGCTGCTGGGTGGCGCGGCCAGGTTCGCCGATCTCAGCGCCTCGGGATCGCTGCTGCTCGACGCGTTCGGCCGGTTCGATTTCGGTTTTGGGTTCGATCTGAGTGACATTACCGATCCGAAATTCTTCGTCGCAGACAACACGGGAGTCACGTTCGGACTCGATGTCGAGAACACCAGCCCGCTCGAGTTTGACGCGGGCATTACCGTGCCGGTGATCGGCACCGTCGGGTTCTCCGTGCGCGATGGCAATGCCAATCTGACCTTGCGGGTGCGGCTCGGCCTGAAGGATAACAGCAATGGCACCAATCAATATCTCTTCACCGAATTGATCGGCGCCGGTTTCTCCGCTTTCGAATTCGCGGTGCGCGGCGAAGCGAACATCGATCTGCCGGTTTACTTCCCCACCGCCACCTTCCCGATGGGTGGCACCACGGCCGATGTGAATGGCGACGGTTACGGCGACAACGTGCTGCACATCGGCATGAAGTTCGACTCGACCTCGGGCGGGTTCAGCGGACTGCAAATCATCGCGCCGGATTTCGCGGGCGGCTTCGACCTGTTCGCTTTGCTGAACGATCCGCAGAATATCATCGCCGGATTAAATGCGATCTTCGATGGATTGCGCGGCGCGCTCGACAGCAAATTCGCCTCGTTTGTCCTGCCGTTCCTCGGCGAGGAATTGAAGAAAGCGGCGAATTTCATCGACGACAATATCGACACCGAAGCCGGAGCGAACGCCGCCGGGCTCGACCTGCGCGACAAAGTGGTCGGCGTCACCAACGCCCAAGGCGTTTACGTCAGCGGCCTCGGCAAACTGTTGAAGGTCGGCGTCCAGGAATTGCGGATCGAGGCTGGATTCGACGAAGCGTTTACGCTCACTTTGGGCGAGCAGGAAACGGGGTTGATTCAGATTGGCGCGACGAGTTCAGCCACCGCGAACAACATCAAGGCCGCTCTCAACGAACTCAATCATCCCACGACCGGTTTGAAGCTGTCGGTGACGGTCGAACCGGCCATCGGCGTGGTGGGTGCGTTTGATCTTTATCTCGGCGCGGGCCTGCCCACGGTGCGGTCGAGTTCGCCCAACTCGGTCACCATCCGCCGCAAAACCACGATCGATATTCTGAAGGAAGGATTGTTCAATCTGCTCGGGCCCGGAGGCCTTGATCTCCTGATGGTGCGCGAGTTCGACGCGGACGGAACGGCCAAGTTCGATCCCGCCACCGGCCTGCCCAAATATCGCAAGGTCAGCCAGCTCGATGACATCCAGTTGGTCGCCGATTCGAAGCACATCCAGCTCAACGTCATCATTGCCGGGAACATCTTCAACACGCGGGTGCCGATCGATTTCGATTTTGCCGTGCCCGGCATCGGACTCGATGTGGCCTCGGACATTCTGTTGACGATGGATTATCAATTCGGATTTGGCTTCGGATTCCAGGCCACGAAGACCTTATCGGAGATTTTCTATCTGGACACCGCCGGTGTGACGAGCAGCGGAGACGAATTCGAGCTCACGCTTTCGGCCACGCTCGAGAAGGGCGCGTCCCTCAATGCCACGCTCGCGTTTCTCGGCGCCAAGCTGCAGGAGATCGACGATTACACGCCGGGCAGCCTGGATTACAAACTCAGCGAACGCGCCAGCGGCGTATTCGCCAGCTTCGCCATTGATGTCGTGGATCCGGGCACATCGGCGGCCGATCAGCGCCTGACCATTCCGGAATTAACGCGGACACCCTTCTCGCAATTGGTGATCGCGAAACTGCGCGGGGAAGCCGATCTCGATGTGCGGGCCGAACTCGGTTTCACCGGCGTCGATTTCTTCAAGCTCGGCGCCGACATTCATTTCCATCAGGAGCTGCGGTATGCGACGGGCGGTGCGGGGTTCCAGTTGGGCCAGCCGGAATTGAAGTTCACCGGCATTTACATCGATCTCGGCAGTCTCATCAGCGATTTCATCGGACCGATCCTCGGTGAAATCCAAAAGATCACCGGACCGCTCCAGCCAGTCATCGACCTGCTCTACACCGAAATTCCAGTGCTCTCGGATGTGCTCGGACCGACGACTCTGATGAGTCTGGCCCAGAAAGTGGCAGGCGCCGATCCGCGCGTGGCCAAATTGGTGCAGGTGATCGACGCCATCGCCAGTTTGATCACGACCATCAACAGCATTCCCGCTTCGGCGGAAGGCCGGCTTTATTTCGGCGATTACACGGTGCAATTCGGATCTGATGGCAATCCGCAATCGGCAGATTCGAGCCAGGACAACAATTTCGATCTGAACAGCCAGCTGGATAATTCCAACGGATCGGCCAGCACGAAGAATTTCCTCAAAGGCAATGTCAGCAAGAAGAAAGGGCAGCTCGAATTTCCGATCCTGACCAAGCCGAGCACTGTTTTCAATTTGCTCCTCGGCAAGGACGTCGATCTGTTCATCTACACGCTCCCCTCGGCCGGCATCAACTTCGCCTGGGATCAAACCTTCCAGCTCGGCGGACCGTTGATTGGCAAATTCTCCGGCTCGATCGACATCGGTTTCGAACTCGGCTTCGGCTTCAACACCATTGGGCTGCGCAAATACATCGCCACGGTCGATTTCTCCGATCCGCTCAATCCGGATTTTGGCGATCCTACTCTGGTCTTTGATGGATTCTTCCTCGCGGATCACGTCGTCGGCGGCGTGGACAATCCGGAAGCCTGGTTGCGCGTGAATCTCGGCGCTGGCGTGGGTGTCGGCATCGCCGGGTTGGTGGAAATAACCATTGATGGCGGCGTGGGCGCTGAAATCACGGTCGATCTCGCCGAATCGGAATACTTCGGCGGAGTAGTGAATGAAAACATGCGCAACCCCGGTTATAAGGATGGGCGCATCTTCTTCGATGAAATCGTCGATCGTCTGCAATATTACGGGCCGCTCTGCGTTGTGGACATTCACGGAGATCTCCATGCCAGCCTGGGCGCGAGCATCTGGGTCGGCCTTGATCTTGGGTTCTTCGGTGAGATTACGATTTACGAAAACAGTTGGACCTGGTTTGAAATCACCCTCGTTGACTTCGACCACTTCTGCACTCCGTTGCCGCCGCCCAGCGGCGCTTCGCGTGGCGCCGACGGCACGCTCACGCTGTACATGGGGAACGATTATACCCGGCGCTGGAGTCATATCGGCGGCGCCAGCGCCGATGATTACGGCTTCGCCAGCGATGGCAACCAGGGGACGCGCATGGAAGTGACACGGGTGAAGGTGAAAGATCCGAACAACAGCAGTTCCCCAGTGCTCCTCGATGCCACGCGCGTGAAGTTCGATGGTTACACCCAGGACTTCCTCGATCGTGATGGCGCCATTACCAAAATCGTCGGCACCGGAGGCAGCGGCGACGAGGTGGTGGTCATCTCGGATGAAATCAGCGTCCCGGTGGAATTGCACGGCGGTGAAGGCAATGACAGCTTCCGCTCGATGGGGTCGGGCGTGGCAACACTTTTCGGCGATGGCGGAATGGATGTGCTCATCGGCGGGATTGCCCATGACATTTTGGATGGTGGCGCAGGCAACGACGGCCTGGAAGGTGGCAAAGGCAATGACCGGCTCAGCGGCGGCGGCGGCGACGATACAATTTACGGACAGGATGGCGATGACCAACTCGACGGCGGCGATGGCAATGACCGCATTAAGGGCGGCATCGGCAATGACATTCTCTGGGGCGGCGCTGGAGACGATTCGCTGATTGGTGAAGAAGGCAATGACTGGATCTTCGGCGAGGGCGGCACCGATCGCATTCAAGGATTGGATGGCGACGATACGATATATGGTGGGGACGATGCCGATACGATTTCGGGCGATCTCGGCATTGACCGGATCGATGGCGGCGCAGGCGACGACCTGATCACCTGGCGGCATGGCGATGGCGCCGATACTTTTATTACCGGCGGCACGGGCAGTGATTCGGTTTCCATGGTTGCTTCGCTGGCCGATGAAGTGATTACTTTCGCGGCGCAGACCGTTCCGGCCAGCACGGCGATTACGCATCCGACGGTGACGATTACGGGCCGGAGTGCCAACAACTCCCCGTTGATTCAAACTGCGAGCACGGGTATTCGCACAACGATTGACGACGTTGACAATGAACCGCTCATTCTCGACAGCTCGGACACGGAGAATTTCATCCTCGATGCCGGCGATGGCGCCGATTTCATTGAAGTGTTTGATCTCAAGGGCACGGGCGTGAGCGTGTTGACGTTCGATCTCGGTCTTTCTTCCGGCGGCCGCGTGGTTCCGATCATCAATTACGAAACGCAGGTCGATCCGGTCACGGGTGCGCCGGTGCTCGATCAACTCGGCAATCCGATGCCGGTGCTCGATGCCAATGGCAATCCGGTGCCGAAACAATCCTGGGCCGTCGATGCCCAAGGCCGCAGTTCCTTCCCCGCCGGCACCGTGACCGGTGTGGTCGATACTCAAGTGGAACAGGAGACGACACTCACCTTGACCGGCAATGTGGTTTCGGGCGGACGCTGGAAAGTAAATATCGAAGACAAATCTTTCTCGGTGACCGCGACACAAGGCGAAACGCTCACCAATGTCGCGGCGCGCTTGCGCTCCGCCATCGACGCTGATTCGCAATTCGCGGCGGTTGGCACCGGCGAAACGATTGTCATTACCCGGCAGGGCGGTGGCAGCGGATTTTTCGTCAGCACCACGGCGCCTTCGCAAGGGAAGTTCACGCAGAAAGATCGTCCGTTCAGCCAGACCTGGACGAGCGCCGTGGGCACGCTTACGGGCGTTGCCAATGCCGGCGACAAATGGAGCATCGTTCTCGAAGATACCTCGTTCGATTACGACGCCGTCTCCGGCGACACGCTCCCCGGTGTGGCGCAACAACTCGCCACCCGCATCGATGCGCACGCCGATTACGCGGCCACGGCCAACGGCGCGGCCATCAGCATCACGCGCGTCACCCCCGAACCATTCCTCGTTTCCGTGACCAAACGCTACAAAGTCAATGACGTGACCTATAGCACGGTGGAATCCGAGGACAGTGACGGCCAGCCCGACCGCGTCATTCTCCATGGCGGCCAGGGATCGCGCATCGCCGAACCCGACGAATTCAAAGTCACCACGGTGGAAGAGAAGGTCGAAATTGAACGTGTGGGCGTGATGAAATACACGCTGATCCGCGCGGCGCGCACCGCCTTTGCCACGACTTTTGATGCGAATAACAATCCGGTGTTTGCCGGTGACAGCCTCCAGATTCTAGGGCATGGCGGCGAGGACGACCTCGGGGCCGGCAACATGACCGAAGATCTCCTTTCGATTCATCTGCTGGGCCAGGATGGCAACGATCGGCTCGTCGGTTCGCCCTTCAGCGATGTCTTGGATGGCGGCTCTGGTGATGACACCTTCACTGGCAAAGCCGGTGTGGATTACTTCTTCGATTCCGGCGGGCGCGATACACTCAAGGAAACCTTCGATCGCGACATGTCCTTGTTTGGCGATACGTTCATCTCGGGAACGATTCTGGCCGATAACGGAAACGCCTTCCGCAAATTCAGCAAGGTCGCCGAGCAAAACGCCAATCAAGCGGCGCGCGATACCCAAGCCTCGATCACCATTCGCGACACGGCGGAAACTCCTGCGCCACCATTTGTCAGTTTGACTGCGCCGGCCAATGCCGCCAGCCAGAGCACCATCAATGTCATTGGCGACCAGGCGGAAATTAAATTGATCGGCACGGTGCTGGCCGGTCAAACCTGGACCGTCGTTCTCCAGGGCGTCAGTTACAATTATGTCACCGGCTCGAATGGCGATCCGCTCTCGATGGTGGCCGTGGCCAAAGGATTGGCCGATCTCATCAACGAAGCCAACACACGCTACACCGCCGAAGACAGCGGGCCGGAGCCGATCATCCATGGCATTCTCGATACCGGCGATCGCTACGCTACGGGCGCGGAAGTGGAAAGTCTGATCGACCGCCCGACCAGCACGGAGATTTTTGAAATCGCCAAGATCACCGGCGACGTCGGCAACAACATTCTCGTGGTCGGCGACAGCGACAATATCATCAAGCTGGATGGCCGACCGAACCGTTCGGTGACCGATTGGAAGGGGATTGTCACGCTCGACAATCGCGGGAGCAACGACGCTTTCAACGAGTATTACATCATCGTCCTGCGCGGCAACGGCGCGAAATATTACGTCGAGGACAACGGCGGCACCGGCGCTTACGACGAACTCTACATTGTGGGCACCGAAGGCCCGGATAAATTCTCCCTCAACGCTTCCAACGGCGTGGGGATCATTTCGTCAGGCGATTTCTACGACGCCAATTTCCCGTATAGCGTCACGACTCTTTCATCGAACATTCTCACGAGCCGGAGCAATGTCAGCACCGACGTGACGGTGCATGGGACTTCTTCGTTGATCGGGAAGTTGCGGATTGCCAAGGATCGGGTCGAGATCGCGCCGCAATTCTCGAACGGCAATAAAGACGCCACCTTCAAGATTCAGGCGGATCATCCGCTGACGGGCAAAGTGAACGCCGGCCAAATCTGGAGCATCGAGCTCGATGGGATGGTTTACAGCTACGCTTCCATCGAAGGCGATACCGACGCTTCCGTCGCAGCGCAACTGGCCCGGAGCGTTCGCGGCGACAATCCCGCGCGCGAGGATGTGAATTTCAATGAGGTCGAACGGCTGACTGTCCGCACTCTTGGCGGGAACGACACGATCATTTCCAACGACACGGCTGTGGACACGATCATCGAGATGGGCGCTGGCGGCGACTCGATTACCATTGGCGAAGTGCCGACGATTCCGGACCGTGGCAATGCGGACTTCAACAATCTGGCCGGGATTCCGATTGCCGATACGAAGCACATGAGCAGCGGCAATTCGGCCGTGCTTTACATTTATGGCGGCGGCCAGAACGATAATTTCGAAGTGAATCACAACGTGGCCGAGTTGTTCCTCTTCGGTGAAGCTGGCGACGATCGATTTGTCATCAACACTTTCTTGGTGCTTTCCGACAAACCCGATGATCCGGGAGCCATCAGCAATCTCGCGCGGCTCTTTGGCGGCACCGGTACCAACCGCTACGAATACCTGCAGAACGCGCCGGTGAACATTTTCGGCGGGTCGGGCAACGATACTGTCGTCATCAATGGCACGCCCATTGGCGACACGTTCATCATTACGGCGGATTTTGTGGCCGGCGCTGGACGGGTTACCTATTTCTCCGGCATTGAAAAGCTCGAAGTGAACGGCGCGGGTGGTGACGATCGTATTTACATCCTCGGTGTTCCGGCGCATCTCGAAATCACGGTCAGCGGCGGATCGGGCAATGACGAAATCCATCTGGGCGGCGATCATCCGACGTTGTTTTTCGATGAGCCGGCGTTTGTTTATCAACCGCCCTCGTTCCTGGTTCAGGACAAGCCTTACATCGAATACAACGTGTATGAGTACGATCCGGGCCGGTTCTACTTCAGCCTGCCTTTCTGGGGTGATCGCGGTTTGTGGGACATTCTCTGGAATAATCAGGGAAGTCTGCCCGGCTACATCGCGGACCTCGTCATCAGCTGGGTCAATCTCTGGTACGCTTACAACAAAGACCGCTTCCGTTATCTCGATGTCCGTTATCCCGGCGCGTTGCCCGGCCTCATCCAGGACACGCTCAACACGGTTCACTGGAGTCTGACCTGGGGCCATCACTGGTGGGATTGGGATCCCTGGTTCAATTTTTCGTTCGACATTCCGAAGGTCAATGTCGAATACGGCGTCGAAGTCTGGCCCGCCCCGCGCCAGGTCACTCCGCCCAAAATCATCGTCGATCCCGATCCTTTCGCCATCAAAGTCGAGGGCATCCACACGCTCGATGACATTCAGGGCCGCATCGTCATCGAAGGCGGTGAAGATGCCGCGGGCGACAATGATAAGCTGCTCGTTCACACCAAGGACGGCACATCCGATTTGAGCGGATCGCTGCTCAACGCTTCCACGCTCACCATTTCGCCTGCGGACGAAAACGTTCTCACCGCGCCGGTCGCGACGGTCATTACTCCGTGGAACGAAACTGTGGGCGCGATTGTCAACGGCACCACGGCGCAAATTGAATTGCCCGGAACGGTGCAAAGCGGACAGCTCTGGCGCGCTGTGGTTGGCGGGACCACCTTCAGCTACGTGGCCGGTTCGAACTCCGATCCGCTCACCACCGCCGCCGTCGCGCAGGGATTGGCTCGCGCGATTAACGAGAATTCCGCCACCTATTCCGCGGGCGACAAACTTTACTTCAACCTGCGCGGCCTCGGCCTGCGCGTCGGTGGAGTCAACGGCCAGCCGTTCAATGGCGTCCTCTTCACCACCATTGAAAACATCGACGTGCGTCTCGGCACCCACAACGATTCCTTCACTATCGACGCCCAGCAGTTCGAAGAGCCGATCAACATCCAGCTCGCGCTCGGACAGGGGAACGATTCAGTCGCGATCAAGGGCTTGCCCGGTGAAACCACCATCCTGGGCGGGCCGGGCAGCGAAACCATTACCGTGGCCGATGACCTCAAGACCGTCCGGCAGATTGCCGAGCATCTGCATTTCGACGCTTCCGGAGAAATCATCGAAGAATCCGCGGCGATCCCATACCACGCGGAAACACACGACCCGATCATCAACAGCGTGCCCTACGTGTTCACACGCACCGCGGGCGGAACGCTCACGAATCCGATCGCGCAGTACAAAGAACGCATTCTCACCGGATCGCGCACCGCGCACATCTCGGTGCTGTCGCGTCCCACCGTCGGTGCGCTCAGTTCGGGCATTACTGAGTTGAGCACCACCCACGCGCAGTATTGGACGGAAGCGATCGTTACGCTCGAAGGCGGCGTCGGGAATGGCGAAAAGTGGATCTTGAATCTCGATGGGGTCGATTACTCTTACGTTTCAACCACGGCCGGCGGTCTCACGTTGAATGCCGTTGCGCAAGGCCTGAAGAACGCCGTCGGCAACGCGTATGACGTGTCACTCATCGGTGGCAACACACTCTCGATCAAGCGCAGCAACGCGTCTCCGTTCAGCGTGCAAGTCATCAAAGGCCTGGAAAAGGCCGCGAGCATCCGCGGAACGCGCTTCAATGATTTCCGCCAGTTCGAGCTGCGCGGCGCCGTCACCGCCGGCAGTCAATGGACCGTCACGCTCAATGGTGTCGCCTTCACTCACACCGCCACAGCCAGCGATACGTTGCAATCGATTGCCACGGCCTTGCGAAATCTCATCGACGCGCACGCTTCCTTCACCGCTCAGGTCAATCAATACCTCGATATCTTTGTCGTCGATTTTGATCCCATCACCGGCAGGCCCATCAAGGACGTCGTCCAACGCCGGGGCGTGCAGGAGCGCGGTTACATCGAAACGGGCTTCCAATTGCTCGGTTACGGAGAGAAGAACGGCACCGGCGCGCCACTCTACGAAGATGCGCTCGGGAACAAGACGACGGTCAATACCGGCAAAGAGGTCGTCATCATCGATATGAACAACAGCTCCGGTCAGGCGGTGCCGTTGTATCTGTCAACCAACCGGACTTTGACGACCAATCCGGCCACCGGCGCTCAGGCGCTCCAGATTTCACAGAACAACACCACGGTCGTCCCGCTCTATCGCGACGGGAATCAGATCACTTCCTTCTACACCGGCGTGCTCGTCACCTCCATCGCTCCCGGCGCGCAAACTCAGGTCGTCCCGATCCAATACGACAGCAATGGCAATCCGGCCGTGACACGCCCGCTGTCGCAGATGGGTTATCAGGCGCAGGGTTATCAGCAGTACGGTTATTTCCGCCACAATACCAACGGGACCAAGACGACAACCAATATTGGGGTCGATTATCACCTCGTTTATTCGTTCGATGATGAATACGCCGTGCCGCTTTACGTGCGCATCGACTCCGCCGGCAACACGCAGGTCACCACCGAAAATATCAGCGGGAGCTGGGCCTACATCGCGCAGGGCAACGCCGGCCACACCATCGTCAACCTGTACCTCGATGCCAATGGCAACCTCACCACTGTCGCGCAGGGGAATCAGCCCGATTGGCGCGTCGGCTTCCAACGCCGCGGGGCTTCAGGCGCGCCGCTCTATTTACGCGCCGATCGAACGCTCACCACAAATGCAGCGGAAGCTTATCAACAGGCCATCATCGTCACCAACCAGCTGCTCTACCTCGACCGCAACGGGAAGGCGACGCTCGATACGTTCGGCAACCGGCAATGGATCCTTTACGACAATAACGGAACGAAATTACCGCTCTATGCGGATGCCGATCAGAATCCCACCACGCGCATCAAGAATCCATCCGTCGTCATCGACAACGCCAATGTCACCGGTTACGCGGTGCCGCTTTTCCTCGACGAGTTCGGCGATAAGACCACGCAAAAGACGCCGAACAAGGCGTATGCCGCGACCAACCTCAATTCCGCTCCGCTGATTTACTACGACACGAACGGGCTCGATGTCGAAACGGCCGATCCGCCGCCCGTCCCCCGCGTGCAGGACCATGGCACCTCGCCGGGAACGGCCAATTACGCGGCGAATAAATTCGTCAAAGCTTCCATCGAAGTGGACCGCCAAAAACTGGTCGTTGGCACACGGCCGTTCGAAATGTATTTCGTCACTACCGATGCCGGAAATGATCAGATCATTGTCGATCGCACCGGCGTGCCCGACGATGTCAATGGCCGCATCGATTACGTGGCGAGCAGCACCACCACCACCTTGTCCGGCTTGCTGCCCGATTTGAAACTCATCGACGGCACGGGTTGGGATACGATCCAAATCCGCCTCGGCGCAGGCAACGATGCGTTCCTCATCAACAAGACCGGCGCCGCCACAACGCTCAAGACCGGCGCGGGCGACGACACCATTACCATCGGCTACGCGACTGGCCGCACGTTCATTTATTCTGAATCAGGCGCCGACACCCTCACGCTGCACGCCATCACTGCAGATGCGGAGATTTATGCGGGCAGCGAGGATGACACGATCACCGTCGGTCTGGCGGAACTTGCCGACATTGATGCGAACAATGCTCAGGACAAAGTCGGGATGAACAAAATCCAGGCGGCGTTGACCATCCATGGCGAAGGTGGAACCGACACGCTCACGGTCAACGACACCGCGGACACGTCCAACAACACTGGCAGCATGACGAGCAGCCGTGTTTCCGGTTTGGGCACCGCTTCCGGCCTGACCTACCTCACTCTCGAACATCTACGCGTTCATCTCGGATCGGGCGGCGACACGTTCACCGTCGAATCGTCCTCTCCCAATTCGCTCCTCGTCGAAAGCAACGACGGATCGGACACGATCAATATCCGCACGATCACCGCGCCAACGAACGTCAATACCGGCACAGGCAACGACGAAGTGCGCGTCGGGACCCAGGCCGGCCTAGCCGATCAAGGCGGCGATGTGAATTCAATCAGCGCGCTGCTGACGATCGACGCCGGCACGCAAACCGGATCGGATCATTTGCGGGTCGATGACACGGCCGACACCGCCGGCAACACGCTTACGTTGCTGGGCGATCGTATGACTGGACTTGGACTGGCAGGCAACGATGCGAGTATGGGAATCACTTATCACGGATTTGAAATCCTGAGCGTCGGTCTCGGTTCCGGCAGTGAAGTGTTGAACCTGCTCGATTTCCCTGAGCGCACCATCAACATTCACGACACCGGCGGCAGCGAAATTTACAACTTCCAATTCGGGGCGGCCACAGCCGCACTCATGGCCGGCACTTACAACCTGACCGATGACGCCGGGTCCAACGACCAGCTTTTCGCGCATCAAAATGTGGCCGGCACTTCGATTGAGTTGAACAATTTCCAATTGGTCAATGGACGCGAGCGCATCAATTACTCCGGACTCGAACGGCAAACGCTGTTCGATTATGCGGCGAAGATTTCCGTCACCACCGCACCAGCCAATGCCGGCGTTTCCGATCTCGGCGGCGTCGGCTTGCGCATCGTAGCCCGCG
>JBFMDG010000059.1:0-17639 GCA_040754135.1 Verrucomicrobiota bacterium | reverse complement strand
ACATGATTGTTTTCGGCCACGTGCCCTGCGGGAGTGAGGTTTTTACGATCGCCGCCGGAAAGAGCGATTCCTCCTTCGCCAGTCTGGTAAATGTCATTGCCGATGACGCGGTTCGAACTGCCGCCGCGAATGGATACCGCCCAGCTCCCGGTGTTGCGCAAAATGCATCCCGCAACCTGGTTGCTATGTCCGTTCTCGATCAGCACAGCCGTGCCGCGCGTCGCTTCCAGAATAATGTTCTGCAGCGTCACGAAAGACGCGCCGCGGATTTGAATCAGCGCTGGAAGCACCGTGTAGGTCCAGCTCAATTCCGGCGCTTCATGTGTTGGCCAGGCAAAGACTGATCCTGTCGCCTTATCGAGGAACCATTCGCCCGGCTGGTCCAGTTCACAAAGCAGGTTCAACGCGTAAAAGCGCTGGCCATTGCGGTAGCCATAGCCGTGCTCGGGCGGGCTCAAAGTAATCGTTCCCGTTTCCGGATCCACCTGGGACACGCGTTGAAAGGAATCGGACCAATCCCAAAACCAATACCCATGCAGCCACACTTCCGTTTCCTTCGCCCAGCCCGCCGATAATTTTTCCTGGCTGGTGAATTTGCCTACGGCATCTCCTTTAAGGCCGTGCGATTCGATCGGTTTTCCTCCCAGCACCTCCTTAATCCGGGCAAACCCTGCATTCGGCCAGCGCGAAAGCGTCAATGGCTCGTCCCCAAAAATTAAATCGGGTCTCTCGCCGCCCGTTCCGATGCTGCCGAAATTGCTAATGCCAGCGTCGCGTAAATGGCCGCGCCAGATCTGGCCTCGAGATTTCTCCGGCAGGCGGCTTAACGACTCCGGATCGTCAACGCGCTTCATCCGCACGATGCGGCCGCCGGAAAAAACCACGCGCTCGTTCTGATAGGAACGAATGACGAGCGGCCCTTGTGGCGTTCCCGAATCTTCCGGGGTGAATTCGACCGGAGCGGCGAACTCATAGAGGCCGCCGCGAAAATAAATATGGGCGCCCTCGGAAAATCCCTGGCTGCGCTTGAACTCTCTCACCGCATCACGCGCCCTGGCCAGCGTTGCCATCGGTCCATCGGTTCCTTCCGCGTTGGGTGCGGCCAACCGCCCCGACCAGCGATCATTGCCCTGATTGGAAACAAAGAAATCGACGGCGCCTCCTTCGAACAGCGCGCAGCCCAGTGTCAGAATCAGAGCGACAGGACGGATCATCGCACCACTTCGCAGCGCGAAAACTCGAGGTGCGAATCCTGGAACCCCTCGCACCGGCCTTGAATGATGACTTCACGGCCGCCTTCGAGAAGCTGCAGTTCTTTCCCATCAGTTCGGGCGACGAGCACATTGCCTTTGCGTTTGGCGATGACCGCGTCGTATTCGGGGGCGTAACCGAATCGGCAAACCACCTTCATTTGCCGGTCTGGCGATTCGAGAAGGACCTCATATTTCCGGAGGAACATTTTGGGTTCGAATCCATCGATCGTTCCCTTGATGCGAAAGGTTTGCTTTTTGAAGCGTTGCTCCGCGGCGGAAGGATTGGCTTGGAAGTACAGGACCAGATCGCGCGCGTCCACGACGGTATCTGGTTTGAGCGGAGGCAACGCGTCCATCGGTTGTGAAGGATTTTCCACGACTCGCGCCGGGGCGGCTTTTGCGCGGGCGCTGTTTTCATTGCGGAGCCGCTGGTTTTCTTCGGAAAGAGATTTCAATTCCGATTGCGCGCGTTCGAGTTCGCGTTTCAAGCGTTCCACCTCCTCGGCTTTGCGTTTCAGCTCCGCGTCGGTCGCCGTTTGGGCGGTCGTCACCGGAGCCAAGGCAAGGGCGCAGATGGTCAGGGCGAAAGGAACGAAAGTGAGCTTCATAACGGACGAGATTGCAGCCGTCGTCCGATCCGGCGTCAAGCGGGAAGCACACCCAGAGCACACATGAAAGGCGAGTTGGCCGATCGGATGTCCCCAAAAGATTTTGGGCTGCGGGATGAATTTGGCTGGCTGGTTCTTGGTCAATTTCAGGCGGAAATTGCGAAAAGCGTTCCGGTTTGGTGAAGACCATGTTCGGGATTGACCCGGTGCCGAAGTACGATACGCTTTCGAAATCACCACGCCAACGTGCGTCAAAAACAACTTGTATGGACCAGAAAAACAATTCAATGGCCGGCAGTGAAACACGCCGGAATTTCCTACGAAAAACCACCGGGGCGGCTGCCGTGGCTGCCACCGCTAACCTCTTCAAAACGCCCGTCTATGGCCAAAACCAGGCGCCCTCACCTGGTCGCGTCCTGGGCGCTAACGACCGTATCGCCGTGGCCGTGGTCGGTGTCGGTGCGGGCATCGGCAAGAATCACCTCGAAGGCATTCATAAACACGCCAATGCCAACAATGTCGTGGTCGCCGCCGCGTGTGATCTGTTCAACAAACGCCGCGATTGGGCCAAGGAAAAGGCCGGCCTGCAGGATTCGGATCTTTTCGGCGATTACCGAAAACTGCTTGAACGAAAAGACATCGATGCCGTCGTCGTGGCCACGCACGATCCGTGGCACGCCAAGATTTCCATCGATTCGATGATGGCGGGCAAGCACGTTTACTGTGAGAAACCGATGACGCGTTATCTCGGGGAAGCGTTCGAGATTTACGATGCGGTCAAGCGCACAGGCCGCGTGTTCACGGTGGGTTCTCAAGGCTGTTCAGCCGCGGGCTGGCATCGCGCCGCCGACCTCATCAAGAACGGCAAGATCGGGCCGCTGGTTTGGGCGCAGGGCTATTACTGCCGGAACAATCCAAAGGGCGAATGGAATTACACCATCGAAAAGGAATCGACGCCTGAAAACATCGATTGGAACATGTGGCTGGGCCCGGTTTCGAAGCGGCCCTTCAGCGCCGATGCCTTCCATCGCTGGCGCAAGTACTATCCCTATTGCGGCGGGTTGCTCGGCGATCTCGTTCCGCATCGGTTGCATCCGCTGATGATTGCCACAGGCAAACCGGAATTCCCGACGCGCGTGGTGAGTTTGGGCACGAAGCATGTGCACACGGACAAGAACACGCCCGACACACCGGAGCGCGATGTGCCCGAGCATGTCCAATTGGTGGCGCACTTCCCGAGCGGGCTGATGATTACCATTTCGAGCAGCACGGTGAACGCGCGCAGCCCGGGATTTGTCATTTACGGCCACAAAGCCACCCTCGAAATCGGCGATCAAGGCAACGTCCTGCAAATGATTCCGGAGCGGTCATTCGCCGAGGAATTCGAAGGCCTCACTGAAACCGAACGTAAAGAATTGGCCCTCGACCCGATCAAAGGCCTGCAGCACGAGGACATTCGCGAGCACGAAAAGAATTGGTTCGATTGCATCCGCTCGGGCAAGTTGCCGAACGCGAACATCGAATTGGCCGTGCGCGTTCAGACGGTGATCTCGCTGGCGGAAATCTCCGAACGGCTCAATGTCATGTGCTTGTTCGACGAGAAGACTCGTCGCATCACCACGGGCGACGGCCGCGCTGTCGAACCGCTGACTTACAAAAATGTCGAGCCGCTGACTTACGGCAAGCTCGCCCTTTCGTAAGGCGGTTTTTTCTTTCGCCCATAAATCTCACAAGGGTTCTGCAGCGTTACGTTGCAGAACCCTTTTTCTTCTCGAGAAGGCGGCCACAGCGTTTCGGCGCGGTTCAGACAGGCTCTTAGCCATTCATTCGCTGCCTTGCGTGGTGGATTTCTTTTCGCATGCGCCGCGATCCCCGGGAATTCTCGATGACCGAGTCGCCAGGCGGCTGAGGCTGTCCGGACATTTTTCTGAAATTTGCACATCGCGCGCGCGGCGCCTTTTCGATGCGAGCACCGGAGAAGCACGGCGCGTTTTCGACCGGGGTTTCATGGCATGATGCGGTGGCGCGAGGCGGGTTATGGCCGCTGTGGCATTGGCAGAAAGGTTCCGTTTCAGAAAATCTTTTTCCCAACCAGCAACGCCAGGAGAAAAAGCAGGATGCAAATGCCCAAAAACAATCCGAACAGGATTTTCGCAAAGGTCGCGGCTGCTCCCGCGATTACGGTAAAGCCGAGCAACCCAGCCACTAAAGCAACGATCAGGAAAATGACAGCCCATTTCAACATGACGCAACTTCGCTCTCCGTGCTGGTCCCGCAATCGGTTCCTCACCGCAAAATGCACTCGGGGTTCCGCTCAGGGTTTTTATCAAGGCCGCCTTATTGCCGAAAGGCTCTCGTTGATTGTAGTGACTTACTTGGGTTTGTTCGCTGCCTGGCGTGCTCGTTTCTCCTGTTGTTCGGCCCGCCTTTCCTTGAAGTCAATCCGGCGATGCAGGAACTGACGAATTCTTTTGACCCGCAATTCCCAACGGCGGTCCGGAGTGTCCGCTTCCGGCGGATGCACCGTTACGGTCACGGCTTCTCGAACAGGATTCGAGTACTGGAGCCTCAGTTCCTGATTCGATGAGCGCACCGCAAGAGCACGGTTCAGCGCGGTGTGGAACTCGACTGGATCAAATCGGGTGACCAGAATGCTTCCCTCTTGCGGAGTTGCGGCTTCGCCTGGTTCCACCAGGAGAATCATCGACACGGCTGCGGCAACGTCAGGCCCCAAATCTGCCGCCTGCAAAAGTCGCGGCTGAGTAATGATCACATCCGGTCTGAATTCGCAGACCTGGCGTTGGAGATCGGCCGCAGTCTCGACGCGCTTTAATGTGAACGGCACATTCAATTTGCCCAACTCGCATTGCACGAGAAAGGCCTCAATACGGTCTTTATCCGCCAAAAGAATTCGCCGTATGCGCATAAAATGTCCGCTGCTACTTTGCTCATTCAGTTTCTGGCATTGCGGCATTTTCTCAATGAGCGGAATCACTGTTTTTCAAAGCAGGTTTTCACTTTTCGAACCGTGAGCAAAAACCTGAGGCGCCCATTCTCGTCCGTGCGTTGAAGGGACGGGCGCGTTTTCTGAGCGACGAGAGAGTGAAGCGACATCGAAGCCCGTGCAGCCTTTGGAGCCGTTTGAACCTTTGAACCTCCCCACACTTGCCGCAAGTCATCGGTTCGCTACACTCGCCGCATGTATTCCCGGTTTGGATTGGCTCATCTGCTTTTGATGCTGCACGTGGTTGGGCTTCTCGAATTGCACGCCGCCACCAACCGAACGTTTCGCGCTGGTGCAGTTGCTGTGGACATTTCACCCGAAAAATTTCCGGTATTTATCCTCGGCAACTTTCTCGAAGCGACGAGCCGATCGATTACTGATGCGCTTTACGCCCGATGCCTCGTGCTCGATGACGGTGCCATCCGCATCGCCTTGGCTGTGGTGGATAGCTGCATGGTGCCGCGCGAGTTGTTGGATGAAGCCAAACTCCTCGCGCAACAGAGGACAGGCATTCCCACCGATCGCATTCTGATTTCGGCCACGCACACGCACACCGCCCCCGCCGCCATGGGAGGACTCGGTTGCCGCGTCGATCTGGAATACGCCCGCACGCTGCCTCCCAAAATAGCGGAGGCCATTTTTCGCGCCACACAGCATCTCGAACCGGCGCGCATTGGATGGGCGGTCACGAATGATTGGGAGCACACGCACAACCGGCGCTGGATTTATCGCTCGGACAAAATGCTAACGGATCCTTTTGGCAACCGCAGCGTGCGCGCGAACATGCATCCCGGCTACCGAAATCCAGATGCCATCGGACCGTCCGGACCGGTGGATCCCGGTTTGACGGTTCTTTCGGTTCAATCGCGCGCCGGCCGGCCCATTGCCATTCTGGCCAACTATTCCATGCATTATTTCGGGTCCACGCCGGTTTCAGCCGATTACTTCGGAAAGTTCGCCGAAAAAATCCGGATGAAAATCGGCGCAACGAATTCAGCGCCGCCTTTTGTCGGCATGATGTCCCAGGGCACCAGCGGCGATCTCATGTGGATGAATTACGGGAAAGCTCAAAAAGCAATCTCGCTCGAGGATTACTCGGAAGCAGTCACTCAGGTCGCTTTCGAGGCTTACCAAACCATCCGGCACCGCGATTGGGCGCCGCTGGCCATGGCGGAATCCAAACTCGCTTTGAATCGGCGCGTCCCCGACGACGCGAGACTCGCCTGGGCGCGGGAAATCATCGCAAAAATGGGCGATGCGCCCACCGCTCGCAACCTACAAGAGGTTTATGCGAAAGAAGCGATCTACCTTCACGAGGAACCGCGGCGCGAGTTGAAGCTGCAGGCTGTGCGTATCGGTGATCTCGGCATCACTGCTCTGCCAAATGAAGTGTATGCGATCACGGGTTTGAAATTGAAAGCGCTCAGTCCCCTGCGGCCCACCTTCAATATCGAACTGGCCAACGGCGCGGAGGGATATATCCCCACGCCCGAACAGCACAAACTCGGCGGCTACACCACCTGGCCTGCGCGCACGGCCGGACTCGAACCGGAAGCGGAACCGAAAATCGTTGAGACTCTCCTGGCGCTGCTCGAACGCGTTTCCGGCCAATCGCGGCGTCAGCCTCTGGATTCAGATGGAGGTTACGCGAAGGCGGTGCTCGAATCGAAACCATCCGCCTTCTGGCGTCTCGGCGATTTCGTGGGGCCGCATGCGCGGGAAGCCAAAGGCCGCAATCTTCAAGCGCGATATACCGACGGCGTGGCCTTTCACCTCGAGGGGCCAAACGGCAAAGGGTTTGCCGCGGCGGACGACATCAATCGTTGTGTGCATCTGGCGGGTGGAACTTTTCGCGCCAACCTGCCTCCGCTGCGCAAGGATTACACCGTCGAATTCTGGTTTTGGAATGGACTGCCGGCCTCAGCCCGGGAAACGACGGCATTTCTTTTTTCCGATGACGAAGGCGATCGCCTCTTTATCACCGGCACGAAAGGCGCGCCGGGGCGGCTCGCTTTCAGCAGCACGGCTACCGCGCTGAACGCATCCGTGACCGGCCCCACTGAACTGTTGACGAAAACATGGTATCACGTCGCGCTGGTGCGGACCGATCGCGCTGTGCGTGTTTTCCTCAATGGCAATGCGACGCCTGAAATTGGCCTCCAGTCTAACCTCATCCGCACGAGCGATTCCACAACGCTCGTGTTTGGCGGCACCAAAAGTGGCGAGGCCAATCTCGAAGGCAAATTGGACGAAGTCGCCGTTTATCATCGCGCGTTGAAGGCGGACGAGATCTCGGTTCATTTCAAAGCAGGCGGCTTGATCGCCTCACCCTCATTGGGAAGGTCGCTTCCCGACACCCACGGTCCCTATGCCAAGGCGCTCCTCGATCTGAAGCCGCTCGTTTATTGGCGCATGAGCGAGATCGATTTCGCCCAGCGGAAACCGATCGATGCCACGGGTCGTGAACCGTCCGCGCGGCTTGAAGAAGACGTTGAATTCGCCATCGAAGGACCGCTCACTGAGGCGTTCTCCGGAGCCGCGCAAAAGAATCTCGCCGCGCAATTTGCCGGGGGGCGTTTGAAAAGCGTCGTTCCTGGCCTGGAACGAAGCAGCACGTTTTCTGTGGCTTTCTGGTTCTGGAATGATTTGCCAAATAATGCGCGGCCAGTCACCGGCTACCTTTTCTCCCGCGGTCGCGATGGGTCTGAAGGGGCGCCGGGCGATCACCTCGGAATCGGCGGCACGCATCTCGCCTCGGCGACCGGGCGGCTCATTTTTTTTAATGGCAATCGGCTCGATCAGTTGGTGGCCGGCGTCACCGTCATCGAACCCCGCACTTGGAATCACGTCGTGCTCGTGCGTGACGGCCGCCAGGTGCGCGCTTTCCTCAACGGGAATGCCGAACCGGAACTTTCCGGTGAAGCCGAGCCTGGATATGAGCCGGGCTCGAACCAGATTTTCATCGGTGGTCGCAACGACAATTTCGCCAATTTCCAGGGCCGCATCGATGAAGCAACCGTTTTCGACCGGGTGCTGACTCCCGATGAAATTGCCGCGTTGTACCGTGCTTCCGCGATGCCGCTCAAAGAACGGCGCGCGGCGCAGCCGGCCTCTACTCGAGCGACGTTCGACGCGCCACCCAGGTCCGCCGAAGAATCCCGGCGCGCCTGGAGAGTGCGTGAAGGTTTTGAAATAGAGCTGCTCGCCGCAGAACCGCTCGTCCAATCGCCCGTGGCCATTGATTGGGATGCGGCCGGCCGGCTTTGGGTCGTCGAGATGCTCGATTACCCGATGGGCATCGATGGCAAAATGAAACCGGGCGGGCGCGTGAAAATTCTGGAGGACGCAAATGCCGATGGCCAATTCGACCGGGCGACCGTGTTTCTCGACGGGCTCAATTTTCCCAATGGCATTCTGACCTGGCGCGACGGGGCGCTCATCACGGCGGCGCCTGAAATTCTTTTCGCTGCTGATACCGATGGGGATGGCCGCGCCGACAAACGCGAGGTCCTCTACAGCGGGTTCAAAGAAGGCAATCTGCAACTCCGCGTGAATGGCCTGCGCTGGGGACTCGATCAATGGATTTATTGCGCGAACGGCTGGAGCGGAGGTGTCGCGCGCTCGCTTCGCACGGGCCAATCGATTGACTTGAACGGGCGCGATCTCCGGATCAAGCCCGACCAGGGAATGCTGGAGCAGGAGAGCGGCGTCAGTCAATTTGGCCGCAATCGGAATTCGTGGGGCGATTGGTTCGGCGTGAACAACAGTTATCCGCTTTGGCATTACGTGATGGCGGAACGTTACGCGCGGCGCAATCCGGAGGTCACGCTGCCTGAGCCGCTCGTCCAACTCATGTTGCCAGCGAATCCCAAAATCTATCCGGTGCGCCCGCCGGAAAAGCGGTTCCACAACTTCCATGAATCGGGCCGGTTCACTTCGGCGTGTTCCACCATGATTTATCAGGACGAGTTGCTCTTCGAACGCGCGTCAGGCGCAGTCCCCTCGGTCGAGCACGTGTTCGTTTGCGAACCTTTTCACCAGGTTGTGCATCATGAATGGCTCGAAGAATCCGGCGTCAGCTTCACCGCGCGGCGCCCGCCAGGAGAAGAGACGAGCGAGTTTCTCGCATCAGAAGATCGCTGGAGCCGGCCGGTCATGGCGCGCACTGGACCGGACGGCGCCCTCTGGATTGTCGATATGTATCGCTACATGATCGAGCATCCGGATTGGCTGCCGCCGGAAGGCAAAGCGGCCATGGAACCTTTTTTTCGGGCCGGCGCGGAACTCGGCCGCATTTACCGCGTTTTTCCAAAAGGCAAACGGCCGCAATCATGGCCCGGTCTGGCATCATTGCCGGCAAAGGAATTGGCTGATTCATTAAAATCATCCAACGGTTGGGTCAGGGACAAAGCGCACCAGATGCTTCTGTGGCGTGCGGACAAATCGATCGCCGGCAGACTCGAACAGATCGCGCGCACGGCGGCGCGGCCTGAATCGCGCGTGCAAGCGCTGGGAGTTTTGGAAGGACTCGATGCCCTCGATGCTGAACTGGTTCGAGCCGCGCTCGGGGATTCGGATACGCACGTGCGCCGAACGGCAGTGCGATTGGCGGAACGATTCGCGCCTGCTCCGGGGCAGTTGCTTGCCGCGTTCGAGCGGCTGGCGGGCGACTCGCCTAAAATCCGGCTGCAACTGGCGTTCTCGCTCGGTGAATTCTCCCAGCCCGAAGCCGGAAAACACCTGGCGCGGCTGGCCATCGAAAATGCCGCTGAAAAATATATTCGCGCCGCAGTGCTCACTTCGGCGGGGCCGCATCTGGAAAAACTAGTGGCGGCTCTCACGGCTGATTCTGATGCATTCGACCTTTATCACGAGCCGCTGCTGCAAATGGCTGTGGCGAGGAATGACCAACGCGCCCTCGCCCAGCTCGTCCACTGCATCTTCAGCCCTCGAACATCCACGGCCACATTCACCGAGCGGGATTTGAAACGATTCGCCACGTTGCTATCGGTTCTTGGCCGAAAAAACATCCCGCTGCAAACATTGGCCGCTGGCGACAACTCGCTCGCCCGGGCGCTTCAGAAAAGTTCAGATCTGTTCGCGCATGCCCGGCGACTGGCAGGTGGAAGCATCGCCTCTGAAAATGAGGCCGAACGTTTGGCCGCGGTCGCGCTGCTCGGCCACGAAGCGGCGCGTCGCGAAGATGATCTCGATCTTTTACAGGCACTGATTCATCCGCGCGAATCGATCGACCTGCAACGCGCGGCGGTTCGTGCCATCGCCAAAACAGGCGATGCCACCGTCCCGGCGCGGCTCACGAATCGCGCGCCCGGTTGTGGGCCGGAAGTGATGGCGACGATTCTGGATCAACTGCTCAGCCGTGAAGGATGGACGATCGAATTGATCGAGCGGATGCAACGTGGACAATTGATCGGAATTTTATTGGACGCGGCTCGCCGCGAGCGATTGCTGAAGCACTCGTCCGAGCAGGTGCGAACGTTGGCACGCGCGGCATTGAAAAACGCGCCGAATCAGGATCGCGCCGTGGTCCTCGAGCAATTTCGTCCCGCGCTGGCTTTGAAAGGCAATGTGCGGGCGGGCGCAGAGGTGTTTGGCAGGCTCTGCGCCTCGTGTCACCGCATTGATGAAGTTGGGCGCGACATCGGACCCAATCTTCGTTCTGCCAGCGGGCACACGCCGGAAAAACTTTTGATTGCGATTCTGGATCCGAGCCGTGAAATCGAGCCGCGCTTTGTTGCGTATGAATGCACGCTGACGAATGGCGAGGAGCTTTTTGGCATCGTGGCTTCCGAATCGGGATCGAGCCTGACGTTTACGCTGGTGGATGGCTCGACGCGCAGCATCTTGCGCCGGGAAATCCAGGCGTTGCGCAGCACGAAAAGTTCTTTGATGCCTGAAGGCCTGGAGACGGGGCTGACGCCGCAAGCGCTGGCGGACCTGATCGAGTTTGTGCGTGGAGAAACACCGCACGGATATCTCAAGCAGATGCAGGCCCCGGTCGGCATCAAACCGACCTGAAATGCTGGATGGAACGCAACTGAAACGATGCATTCCTTCCGCGACCACCGCCTTCGCGACCATGCCCTGCCGATGAGCACGGCGTGGCTGCTGAACGATATCGCCGAAGCCAAGGGCAGGCAGGAGCTTTACACGAAGCAATCGCCGCAAGTGCTCAAGGCGTTGCGCGAAGCTGCCATCATCCAGAGCACCGAGTCTTCCAACCGCATTGAGGGCGTCACCGTCGCCCCGGATCGTCTGCGTCCCCTCGTGCTACAGCAAACTGCGCGGCGCGAAGACCGCGTTGATTGAAGCTGCCATCGACTCCCAACCGGGCCTGTTCTCCGTCGCCGATCTCCGGCAGGCCTGCCCCGGTGTGAGCGTGGAAATGAGCGGCCACCTGCTCCAGCGGCTCAAAGGCGTGAAAGTCGAGTGCGTCGGACGCGGCCACACCGCCAAATGGCGGCGAATCCAAATCCCAACAGCTCCATCTACGTAATGAACCAGGTAATTGCGGATGTGGGTGACATGTCATCAACGGAGGAATGCCATGAAAGTTCACATGGGCGGCTTGTGCCGCCTTTTCGGAAACAGAGGTTCACGGTTTTTGAACACGTTTGATCCGATAGAACATTTGCGATCGTGTTGGATCGCTCAACAGATCGAACTGCTGTTTCAGGAGAGGATTGGCTGCGCTGCCTTCCAATTGCAAATCTGAAGCGGACGACCACTGCCGCAAATCGGTGGACGCTTCGATCTGGTCCAAGAAGCCCGGTTGCCCTTGCCACGTCAATTCCATCGCCTGGCCGGCAGAAAGTCTCATAATCGAAAGAAGCTTTGGAATGATGACGTCATTGGTCTCGCGAACTTTGAGGCGCACGATCAACGATTGCCATGCGGTTCCAACGTTTCCCGCCGCGTCTCGCGCGGTCCAGCGGATTTCGTGATACCCCTCTCCAAACGGGCCGCTGCGATCAGGGATGGGCATGAGGGGACCATCGACGCGGTCAAGCGCGGTGGAAAGGCCGAGTTCCACTGCGATTGGCACGCGCGGAGTTTCAATTCGAAGAGGGGGAGGGGCTGTGACAACGGGGGGAAGGCTATCTTGGACGAGCACAATTTGGGTCGCTGCCCCGGTGTTTCCTTCCTTGTCTTGCGCAGTCCAGATGATTTCGTGACGCCCGACCGGAAATGGCCCGGACTGATTTGCCCGGACGGACACGACACCATCGATGAGATCGATTGCGTTCGCAACGCCGAGGTTGACAATTGTCAGAGGGCCTGCGGCTTCAACGCGAACATCTGGTGGCGGCGTAATGATTGGCGGCAGCGCGAGTTTCTCGAGCCAGGGATCGAAGCGCACGGCATCACTCACACGCACACCGTCGCCGCCGGGGTTGTTTACGGAATGAAATGGACCTTGCACACTCGCCCATGAATTTTCGCGCGCGTCGATTGTGTCAGCGGGAAGGCCGGCGCGGGTTTCGAGGACGAGCACTCCGGAACAAAATGTTGCGCAAGCGGAGAAGAGATTTTCTTTCAATATGGGAGTGGATCGGTATGTCATCACACAAGCGGTCCGTTGGCCGATGTTGGCGGAATTGACGTTGATGCGGTTGCCAAGGATGAGTGGCGAGGCGTCCATGATCATGATCCCTTGAACACCAAATCCTGGAACGGAAGCTGGCCCCGGCGGATTTTGTTCGATGGCGCAACCCTGGATGCGGACGCTGCTCGATTGAATGAAAATCTGCGGCTGCAATCCGAAGATCGTGGCGGTGGGAAAGTTGATCTCCGGAACCGTGCCGACGGCGCCGTGTCGAATCAGGCAGTTTTCGAGAAAGCCGCTCGAACCGGGGCCGAACGTGATGCCTCCGTGGAGTTGGTCCAGGCTGGCCGAAAGCGAAGCGCCGGCGTCTGGCAAAATAGCTGGCGCCACTTGCGTATCGCCTGCCGAGGTGAAGATGACATTTTTCGCCTCGAATGTTCCGCCGGTTTCCACCTCGATGCTTCCGAACAATGGAAGAACTTTGACACCAGCCCCCAATTCAAGATGCGCGCCCCCGACTACGCGAAACGAACCGATAAGGGTCACATCCTGCGGATGGTTCGTGATCGAGAGGCGATTCGTCAGCACAACAGGCGACGCGGCAAAAAAGTAGCGCACATCGTTGCTCAGCAAGGTCGGAGTGAATCCCCGGTCGCGCACGGCGATTGAGACAGGCAGGCCGGAAAGGTGGGACAGCCGGTTGCTGACGATGGTCATGCCCGCGCTGTGAGACCGCAGAGCGATCAGGTCGTCCCTGTGGACCAGGATGCATTCGTTCTCGTTTATCGTTCCGAATGGCCCGGTGAAGGTAAACGTTTCCTCGTTTTCATTTTCCCAATCGGGTTTATCCGCAATTATGGAGCCGCTGAAGAAAGCGTTGCGGTTGATTCTGGCGCCGAGGCCTTCGCCGGACAAGGTGAGTGCCTGACCGGAAACAGGATTGCCGCCCAACTCGACGCGTTCGACGGTATTTTCCAAAAACGAAACTTCCGCTGCTTGAACAAGCAAAAGCCCTGAGAGATTTAAGAAATGGGATCTTGTCACCGCCGCAGATCCGCCCTGGCTCACAGTGATGCCTCCCCAACTCCGGAACCGCATTTCCGCGGGCAGCACTGCGCCATTATCGTCGTTGTCGTCACCTAGAGAATCGTCGGCCGCAACCGTAAAAATCGCATCGTCGGCTGAGAGTATGCCTCCGGATTGAACCAGGAACGAGCAATGGTTCCCCGTCAATTTCAATATGGTTTGAGGTGAAATGCGGAGTTCGCCCCCGGTTTGGATCACGACCCTGGCCGGAACGGGCACGGGATTCGAGCGTGGTATCACAGAAACACGGCTTGAGATCAAGTTGGGCAAAGGAGCCGTGAAAAAACCGGCGCCTTCAGGAACAGGATCAAAGACCCAATCAATGCGGTCTTGGGCCGCTTGAACCTGGCGTGCTTTCCAGGATTGAAAATAGTAGCGGCGGCCTGGCTCGTAATAATCGATCGAGGCATTCAGTCGCACGCTGTTGCGTTCGTGATGAGAAAGAACCAGTTCACGGCCTTGTCGAAAATCGCCGGCGTAAATTGGCACTCGTGTGTCGTGGCGTTTCGGAGTAAAACGCGGTGGACGATCGGGACTGACTGCGACCAGAAACCGGTCCGTAAATGGATCTCCCCCGGGCAGCGGAGTGACGAATTCGATGCCAGGATCGCGTGCGTTGAAGTCGCCGCTGCCGAAACGGAGCGTTTTCGAATGCCATGGCCGGGCCGGGGCGGCGACGGCTTTTGACGGAGCCCCAATTTTCGATAGGTCCGGCGGCGTTTCCTGATTTTTACCAATCCAGGGATCGAAGCGAATGTTCAATCCGAGCCATGCGCCGGTGCCGTCCAAATTCAAAGGATGCGTCGGGCCCGATGCGTGGCCCCAATAGTTTGAGCGCGCATCGATCAGGTAGTCGCCCTGGTAAAGGACCCGGCCATCGACGGCGAGTGCTTCGAATTTGCGCGACGAACCCCAGCCGTTCGTCAGGCTGAAAGAGTTTCCCAGCAGTTGAAGCCCTCGGAAGCCTTCGTAAAGAACGCCATGCTTGCGGCATCCATAGATGAAGTTCTCTTGCAGCATTGGAAGCGCATGCCGGATGAGCACGCCATGGCCGCGCGTCGGTCCAATTTTCGACTTCAACACCTGCACGTCGCTGCTTTCGATGATTAACATCGCGTCATCCGCCAGGGAGTTGCCACGCTCGATGGTGGCCTGCTGCAACACCCCTTCAGATCCAGACATGAAACGGATGCCACCCCATTCGCCTTTCGAGGTCGCCGTGAAAAGGACGCCTCCACCATCGCCTTCATCAGCGGCCAATCCGCCGCCGGGCCACACGCGAATCCCTGCCGGCCAAAACGCGCCGGTCGGCACTTTGCGGTCATCCAGCAGCACCGTGATATCGCCGGCCAGCAACAGATCGCCGAAGATCGACAGACCTTCGCTGCCAATGCGGATCGATTTAATGCGTTCGAGCGGATCGTCCGGAAAAGCAGCCTCGCCAATGAGCCATGTTTCGTCTTCCAGAATCAAAAATCCTCCGGACTCGTCCTCCTCATTTTCGTTCCGCAGTAGGGTTGGCGCATCAAGAAACAGTCCCAACGGATGGAAGGTGTCCACCAGGTGTTTCAGATCGTCGAGTTCGATCTGGAATTTGCGAATGACGAGATTCGCGCTGCCACCTGGAGTGCCGCTCCATTGGTTATCCTCAATGATCACGCTGGATCCTCCGGCCAATTGCTCCGGCTCCAGTTCCCCGGTGACCACAACTCCCTCGCGATTATTGCGGAGAGTCATCTGGTCGAAGCGGAATCTCGACCCCGGTTCCAGGCGGTGGATTTCGAGGCCCGCGCCTCCATTATTTTGGAGCATCAAACCATCGACCAGGCTCTCGCCGTTCAGCTGGCTGACCAGCAGACCGGCTCCTTGATTGTGGCTGATGTCGGACATAATACCTGCTTCCGATTCCCCAATCTCCACGGCGCCTCCGTTCAACTCGACCCCGGCGCCCGCGCCAAAACCAATGGCTGAACCGAGAAGCGCCGGCAGGCCCGCCTGACTTCCAAGAGACCGGATGACAATTTGCGCGCCAGGCAATGGCGATGTTCGGTCGCGGCCGCCCTCGCTGATTTCGGAATTCTCGATCAGGAGATCGCCTCCCTCCTCAATGATGATGCTGCCCCAATTTTCTTCGAAGACGGTGGAGCTCATTTGCGAACGGTTCATGAGCAAGAGCGCGTCGGCATCCACGTGAATGTTTACGCCTTTGTCCGCGCTGATTTCAACATCCACTGCCGCAAGAGCTCCAGGGAAGCGGATGAGCAAATCTTCCACGATGCGAAATGGAGAGTCGGCGGTTCGGAGCGCGAGCTCCTGATCCAAAGTGCCGCCGAGATGTGTCACGACGCGGGTTGTGGACAGATCGTGATAGGAAACCTGTTGAGAACTTGTGTGGAACCTTTGCAGCCAGGCCGCCACTCGATGTCCTGTGCCCATGGCGACATTCCGGAATTCCAAAGCAACCGTGCGACTGGCCAGCGATGGGACGCCGAAATCGATGGCGGCATCCACCACCACAACGCGGTGAAGGGATTCCTCGCGCGCGTTCGAAACGGAAACGGAGACGGTGTTTCCTGCGACCGACCGAAACGCAGGACCAAGCAGCCCGCTGGGAGTTAGCTCGTAATCGGTCCCGTCCACCGGGCGCCAGGAAGGCATCTCGTGCGGGCGCAGGACGAGCACGAGCTTTGGCGTGGAGGTTTCGGCTGCGTCGGGCGGGATTTGCCAGGTGACGGTGAATGAATTGGGTTTGATCATTTCAGTGGTCTGGGCGAGCGGATGCACCCCCCAGAAACCGGCAAAGCAAACCAGGCCAAGCGCAAACCGAAATGGAACACACCACGATTGACGGCAAAGAATTGCCGCAGCGCACCGAGGAATGGTAATGGGAAGGATCTCATGCATAGGACCGGCATTTCGGCAGGAAAGATCTGGACCGGCTAGTCGGGTCAAAACCTGACGTCAAACCTGCCGCTGTGCTGGGGCGGGGCAAGCCTCCTTGTCTCGAGGCGTGGAAAAGCAGGGCCGATCAAAGTCCCATCTCCAAACCTTTCCGGACGATATCGGCGGTGTTATGTGCGCCGAGTTTCTTCATCATCCGGAGCCGGTGTGTCTCGATGGTTTTGATGCTTACCTGGCAGATTTCGGCGAGCTCTTTGTTGGTGCGGCCCTCGATGATGCCGCGCAAGATTTGTTTTTCTCGAGGCGAAAGCAGTCCGGGCGCCTCTTCATCGCGAGCGGACCAGCCCAACGAGCGGCTCGCGAAAAAACTGCCGGCCAAGGCTTCTTCGATCGCGCTCTCGAGATCTTCAAACGCATCATCTTTCACCACACAGCCGCTGGCGCCGGCTCGCATTGCTTCACGCACGAGCGAATCGTGCGTGTGCATGGTGAGCAGAATGAACTTGGTCGCCAACGATTTTTCACGCGCCCGTTCAATCAATTCGATCCCGCGCGCCTCGGGCATGGAAAGATCCACCACCGCCACGTCCGGTTGCAAAGACTCGATCAGCTCCCAGGCCTCGGCGCCATCTTTGGCCTCGCCCACAAGTTCGTAAATGGTTTGAGAACGCACCATGAGCGACAAGCCCTGGCGGAACATGGTATGGTCGTCGGCCAGAACAATTCGAATTCTTCGGGATGCAGCGCTCATCAGCTTGATCAAGCCTCGAACTGCCGCGGCGCGGAAGTCGGGCGTTCACCTGACAACGATGGCGAGGTGATCGCTGCCTGATGCAACGGCAGCTGGACGGTCACTCGTGTGCCATGGCCCCGCCTGCTTTCAATGTGGCAGGAGCCGCCAAGCCATTCGGCGCGCTCGCGCATCGACCGCAAACCGAGACCCCGCTCCGATTCCGCCATCGCGGCGCGATCGAATCCGCAGCCGTTGTCACACACCTGAAACAAGACGCGGCCTTCGCTTTGCCTGAAAGCGACTTCGATGCGAGTGGCGCGCCCGTGGCGAATGGCATTTCCAACCGCCTCTTTGAAAATCAAAAAACAATGCGCCGCGGCTTCGCTGGTCAGCTTCGCGTCTCCATCGGCCGACTCGACCTTGCAGAAAACGCCGAACTGCTTTTCAAGCTCGCGCGCATAGCCCTGCATCGATTGAACCATCGAGA
>JBFMDG010000058.1:0-17650 GCA_040754135.1 Verrucomicrobiota bacterium | reverse complement strand
ATGCGCGTAAATCAAGTCGAGCGCAATGAACCGGCGCTGGTTTTCAAAGTCCGCAATGCGCTGAATCTCAGGCGCGGGGCAGCAAGCGCGGTAGTATTCCGTGCTTTCGCTGTTGATGAAAATCGCATCCGCTCGAACGCGTTGAATGGCCTGCATCATCAGCACGCTGGCTTTGGCGACATTGCGGATCGCGGTGACGAACCCGTGTTCACTGCGGAGCTGTTCGTTCCATGCTCCATCGAGAGCACTCATCCGCGCGGTGACGTACATCTCGTTCACCGGTGTGTAGAACTTCACCCAGGAGTACCGTTTGGCGAAAGCTTCAGCATATTCCGCTAATCGCTTCGGCAATTCCGGAGACTGAAAATCCTTTATCCAGTCCGGGACACCGAAGTGACAAAGGTCCATGATGGGTATGATGTCCAACTTGCGCATTGCGACGGCCACCTCGTCCATAAATGACCAATCGTACTGACCCGGCGCGACGAAAATGCGATGCAGCGGCGGACCGTAACGCAGATACCGCAAACCGACCTCACGAACGAGTTCCAGGTCGCGCTGCCAGTGACGGTAATGGCCGGTTTCTTCCATCTCATCAACACGCCATTGTCCACGCTCGATCGTCGGGCAACTGCACTCGATTCCAGTCGCAAACATAAAATCAGCCATGCGCGACCTTTCGCAGCGCCACGCGAGCGCCGACCGGATGTGTGTAGAGGCTGCCCATGACTGCGCCGTAAATCAGGTGGGCGGCAAAAACGCCGAGCGGCTTGGTCCACCCTTGCGGGAGAGCCGGAAGGCTTCCGCCTCCAAGCAGCAATGGGTGCATCAATACGATTTGCGGCAGCATGATGAGTAACGCCAGCGTTGCGGGGAGCAGTGAGAAGACAAGTCCTTGAACCTGTGGCGGCCAATCGAAAACTGACCAGAAAAAATAAGCGTAAAAAATTGCCCAAATCGCACCGACAGAAGCGTGAATTGTCATTCCCATAGGCCACCAAAGCAGCGGCGACGAGTTCGGAAACGCCATTGTGCCCAGCAGACAGACAATATCGGGCAGCGGCAGCCCGGCAAGGATGAGCAGTCGCACGACAAATTCCCAGACGGCGGCACCGGCTGCCCCACCGAGGATCGCTTTCCGGAAATGAACGACGCGAATCATGCAATCGTTTGCTTCAAGCGTGCGTCTGGACCGGAGCGCGATGATTCAACTTCACGTAAATCATTGCGCGCTTCGTCTCTGGCAGAGTGAGCGCCACAATTGCGAACGTTGCCAAAGCAGCGGCGATGCAATAGATGCAGGCGACTTTCTGGACCGTGATCATATTCCAGAGGTAAGCCGCCGAGAAGAAAGCGTCCACGGCAGTTTTAGCTGTGAACACCAGCGGAATCCACAAGTGAACCTCCGCGCGATTTGCGCCTCCAAACGCGGCGAGCACAATGGTGATCGCAAGACTGACCATAACAAATGGACCGTCCGGCAAGCCAAATTTGTACGCCTGCTCGGATGAGTTGACCTTGGCTGAGTCGAACAGCGCTCGGTTCGGCAGATCGGGAATGTGGTGAATCAATCCCGTTTGGAAAAGTGACACCATTGTCATGGCTGCGAGTCCGATAAGCGAAAGCAGGATAATTAGACGGCGACGCGTTAAATCGCCGGATTTTCCTTGCTGAAGCTCTTGTCGAATCTGCTGCGGTGTCTGGTGGAAAATCTTTTCTGCAATCGTCACTCTCATATTGCGTTCCTCCTGTTGGCCCGATGTGCCCTCCGCAGCAAGCGGGGAAACGGCGGGCAACAAAAAAATCGCGGCGGCTAAAAATATCAGCGTCGTTTCCCAAAACAGCCTCTGACGCTTGTGAAGCATTCTATTTGCGTCTTTTGAACGCCCAATAACCTAAACCGATCGAGGCAAGGACCGCGCCGCAAGCACCGATGGCGCGGCGATGTTTTGTCGCCCAGAGTTGCGGACTCGTTTTGCGCGCCTGTGCATCGAATCGGCCGTGCGCGCCGTGGTCGCCTGGTACTGCTTTCCACAAGTTGTCCGGTTGATTCGGATCGCGGGGCTCGCTCGTTTGCTGATCTTCGACTGCTGCCTTTGCGAGATAATGATCCAGCGCCCCCGGAATGATTTTGTTCCCGACGATTGCTTTCACCGCCGGAATTCCGACAAAGACCTCGCGCCGCTTCTGGTGCGCCGCCCAATAAATTGCCTCGGCCGCGACTTCCGGCTGATACACTGGGCCAACGGGTTTGGCCTGGTTGGGCAAATGGCTCCTCACCCAATCGAACTGCGGGGTGTTCACACCGGGCAGTTGAACCATAGTGAGGTGGACTTTGCTGCCATCGTGGATGAGTTCGGAACGCAGTGAGTCGGTGAAGCCGCGAACGGCATGTTTCGCTCCGCAGTAAGCCGATTGCAATGGAATGCTCCGATACGCCAGGGCCGAGCCGACCTGCACAATGCAGCCGCGATTACGCGGAAGCATTCGTTTTAATGCTGCCAGAGTGCCATTTACAGCGCCGAGGTAAGTGACCTCAGTGACCCGCCGGAATTCCTCCAGCCGCATATCCATGAAACGCGAGAAAACCGACGCCATTGCATTATTAATCCAAATGTCGATCGGGCCAAAAACTGCCTCGATCGTTGCCGCGGCTGACTCGACCTGTGCCGCGTCCGCAACATCCGTTTGAACAACGATGGCTTTCCCGCCAAGTTCTTCGACTTCGCGCTTTGCGGCCGCAAGGCCATCAAGTCCACGAGCAAGCAATCCGATGTGCGCTTTCTGTTTCGCAAATTCCCGCGCTGTGGCGCGCCCGATTCCCGCGGACGCGCCTGTGATGACGACGATTTCATTTCCGTCCCGGGCGAAGGAATTCATTTCAATGTGCTGGTCTTTCAACCAAACGAGGTTGATGTGCCGGATGCACCACCGCGCCATACATTGCGCCGACGATGGCGCCATAAATCAGGTGCAAAAGGAATTCGGCGATAATGCCCATCGCGCCGAGGTTCGCCATAAACGGCCCGGGACTTGGCATTGCCCCCGATTTGATGAGCGGGTGCATTATTGGCATTGCCGCCATAAATAACCCGGCGATTAAAGCGTGAACAAAACCAATTCCGGCGCCGACGGTCCATCCCGCGCGATGCGTGAAATGTTCAAAGATGTATGCGTAAATCAGTGCGAATATTGCGCCATTGATAAGATGAATCACGAATCCCATTACCCAATGCGCGGAATCGGCCGCCCCTCCGAACATGGTGCCGAGCATCATTTCGAGGTTCGCCGGCATTCCCATAAATGTGCGGGCCATCCACATCATGACGGTCATGACAAGTGCGCCAATGACGCCGGCTGCTACTGCTCTGCCTGCCTTCATTTGAAACTCCTTTCCTGTTTTGGATGAGAAAAAAATCGGATGACCGCCCGAACTGAGCGGTCATCGCGTGCGCAGAATTATGGCTGCGGTTGTTTTTTCCCTGAGTCTTGGCCTGTTTCCGATCCGCCAGGGGATCCTGCGGGTTCCCGGGTCGCGCCAGCCGGTTGATCGGGATCGCCGGCAGCGAGACGGAGCGGTTCAAACTGTAGTCCCTGCGTGTAAGCGTCTTTCTGCCCTTCTTTGAACGCTTTGGCTGTCTTCGCGTAGAAGTCGCGGGCCTGCTTCACAGATTTCTTTCCATCGACGATGTCCTTCGCGAGGTTCAGGGCGAGGAAGTTCATCTCTTCCTTATCGCAACGAGCCGAGATTTCTCCTTTCGTGCGCTCGACGATCACGCTTCCATCGTACTTGGCCAGTTCATCGAATTTCTCTGGGGGGACTTTGAGAGCGATCGTTTGCTCCACGATGTCGGTGTGCGGCATCGGAAAGGAATGTGGAATTTCCTCGTTGACTACTTCGGTGCGTTTCCACGGGCCGTTGTTGTGCCAAATCAGGCGTTGGGGTGTAACTTCATCCGGTTGGCCATATTTGGAAATCAATGTCTGAGCCACCTCTTTCGGTTTTGCTTTCCAATTTTGGATGATCTGGTCGGCTGATACCTTTTGCGCCCCTGCTGTGCTTCCCTTCAAACTTTTGGTCTGACGTTCCTGCTGTAATCGCTCGGCGCCGTGTTGCGAAGACGGATTTCCATAGTTCTGTGCGTAAATACTGCCGATAGTGAATGCCACTGTGAATGCCAGCGGCTTGAATAAACCGTGTGATCTCATGTTTCCTCCTTTTCTTTGTTGTGCCCGTTGCGAGGACGAAGCCTCACAACTCTACTTCCAGAGGTACGATGACGCATGCAAAGAAATATTCCACTCGTTCCTATTGAAATTCAGATGAGTGCCCGAACTTGTGGCGCGGGGGGATTTTTGCAAATCTCGCTTGGTGAACCGGGCAAAAAAATGGGGTTGGAGCGGAATGGGAATCCTGGCTCTCGGCGCTTTGATTCTCTGGCTGGCCACGCCTTCAGAACCCGCATTCAAAGGCAAACGGCTCAGCCAATGGATGGCCGACCTCGATGCGGGACAACCGGAATCCTCGCGCGAGTTGGCGCGCCAGGTCCTCCGCCAATTCGGCACGAACGCGCTGCCTGGCATCTTCAATGATCTCTCCACGCCGGAACCGACGGGCTTAAAAGACAAATGGCACCGCTTCACGGCGCGGCATCGCTGGTTTCGTCACACAGCGACGACCGCGCGGCGGCAACGAGGGATTGATGCCTTCCAACAATTGAGCCGGGAGCATCAGGAACTGGCCCTTCCGCAGGTCGAACAGCTTTTTGATCAGCCGGCCTTTGCGTTTCCAGCCATTCATGCGCTTTGGAATACCGGACCCAAGGCGTTGCCGCTTTTAATTCGCGGCTTGCGCCACCCTCAGGACCGCGTGCGCTGGATGTCTGGCGTTGTGCTGGCTCGCATGGGTCCTGAGGCCCGTCCGGCTGCGCCCGCTCTGATCAAAGTCCTCGAGGAGGATTCGGAACCGTCGGTGTTACACGCCGCCACCGATGCTTTGGAAAAGATCGATCCAAAATCGGATTTGGCCGTGGCTGCCTTGATCAAAATCCTCGATCGCTCCGATTCGCAGTTGCAAACCCATGCGGCATTGAATCTGGCTCGTTTTGGGAAACGCGCCGGGCCGGCCATTGCGCGGCTCCGGACAATGTTGCTGGAACAGAATGATGGAGTGGCCGCGGACGTTCCTGCGCGCACGTTGGGGGCTATAGGCGAAGCGGCGATTCCGGTGTTGCTCGAAGCGCTCAGCCATCCCGATTTCCAGGTTTGTGCCTGCGCCATGGATGCGCTCGCGAACATGGGGCCACAGGCATCGCACGCGGTCCCGGCGATTTTGCAACGTTTGAATCACAAGGAGGGCCACGTGCGTTTCGTCGCCGCAAAAAGTCTCGCCTCCTTTCCGGAGGCATCCGATGCCACCGTGCCCGAGCTCATGCGCGCTCTGCAGGATCCGGAAGAAATCGTGCGTCAGCAGGTCGTGCAAACGCTTGGGAAATTGGGCCGGCGCAGTTCGGCGGCGTGGCCCGCGCTGCTCGAAGCCCGGAGTGATCAAGCCCGATTCAATTCCAACGAAGTCCTCAAAGCGCTTCAAGCGATCGATCCGGAAGCTGCAGCCGGCCTCGAAGGACGATGACACGATGATGCGCCTGCCTCACGGAGAAGGGAACAACGCCAGTGTGTCGTGGCAACGACTGCGACTTTCCGCCTTTCATCTCCCTTGAATGGCGTTTCCTCCGATGCCGCTCGATTTGTTTCGATTTATTCCTGATTGTCGGACGGGGAGCAAAACGCTAGTAGTGTGGCGCGCATCAACATGAGTGTTCATTCAAAAAAACATCCACGCCGCGCGCGGCCCAGCCGCGAACTGTTCCTCCACAACCGCAGGCGATTGTCCGGCCGGCTTCTGCCCAACTCCCTCGCCATCGTCAATGCCAACGATCTCTTGCCCACCAACGCCGATGGCACGCTCGGGCAAGTGCCCAATTCCGATCTCTATTACCTGAGTGGCATCGAACAGGAGGAAACCATTCTCTTGATTTATCCCGATGCGGACGACGAGCATCATCGGGAAGTGCTCTTCCTGCGAGAACCCACCCCCGAAATGGAGATCTGGGAAGGGCACAAGCTGACGCGCGAAGAAGCCAGCCAGATCAGCGGCGTGCCCAATGTGCAATGGCTTTCCGCGTTCCCGCGGCTGTTCCACCGCCTCATGTGCGAATGCGAACATGTGTATCTCAATTCCAACGAACACAAACGCGCCGTCATCGAGGTCGAATCGCGTGATGCCCGATTCGCCGCCCACACCATGCGCCGTTATCCGTTGCACGATTATCAACGGCTCGCGCGCATCATGCATGCGTTGCGCATCGTGAAATCGGAATCCGAAGTGGCCTTGATGGGAGAAGCGTGCCGGGTGACGGAGAAGGGATTTCGGCGGGTGTTGCGTTTTCTAAAACCGGGCCGGACCGAAGCCGAAGTGGAAGCCGAGTTTGCCCATGAGTTCATTCGCAACGGCTGCCGGTTTGCCTATCCGCCGATCATCGCCTCGGGATCCAATGCCATCTGCCTGCATTACATCGAAAACTCCGATCTCTGCCGCAAAGGCGACCTGTTGCTGCTCGACGTGGCGGCGAGTTACTCGAATTACAACGCCGACATGACGCGCACCGTGCCGGTCAATGGCCGGTTCACCCGCCGGCAACGCCAGGTTTATGAAGCGGTGTTGCGTGTGCTGAAGCAATCGATTTCGGGACTCGCTCCCGGCAAAAAGTTGAAAGACTGGCAAAAGGAAGGCGAGCAAATGGTCGAAAAGGAATTGGTCGAACTCGGCTTGATTACGACCCGGGAGATCCGCCGGCAGGATCCGACGCAACCCGCGTTCAAGAGGTACTTCATGCACGGGCTCGGACATCCGCTCGGGCTCGATGTGCATGATGTTGGGTTTACCACCGAACCGATTCAACCGGGCTGGGTCATGACGGTGGAGCCGGGCATTTACATTCGCGAAGAAGGCTTGGCCGTGCGCATCGAGAATGATGTGCTCGTCACCGAGAATGGCAGCGTCGATCTGATGGCGAGCGTGCCGATTGAAGCCGAAGAGATCGAGGCGCTCATGAACCGATAACCCGCATTTTTTCATTTACTGATCATGAACAGGTTCTCTTTGAGTGGCCTCCGTTTCTTTTGCGCGGGGGCGGCCATGCTCGCAATCATCAGCCGCGCTCCCGCCCAGGAGGCCGAAGCCGATGGCAAACTGGAATCGTTTTTTCGCCAGTATCTCGAAGCGCGTTTTCAAATGCACCCCTTCGCAGCCACGCAAATGGGCGAGCATCGGTTCGATCATTTGCTGGACGATCTTTCGGCGCCGGCGCGCGCGCGGTCGCTCGAACATTTGCGCCAGACTCTCAAGGAGCTCCCCAAAGCCGTCCATTACGCGCAGCTCAGCCGCGATCGCCAGATCGATTATGAAATGCTCCGGCACGAGTTGATCACGGCCATCTGGCTGGAAGAAAACACGCGGCCTTTCGAACAAAATCCGCGCCTCTACAGCGATTACATCAGCGACAGCATTTTCCTGCTGCTGAGCCAATCGCGTCTTCCAAAAGAAACGAATGTGGCCAACAGCATCTCGCGCATGGCCCATATCCCAAACATCGTGGCCGCGGCGCGTGAGAACTTGCGGAATCCGCCCCGACCCGTGCTCGAAACCGCCATCCGCCAGAATCGCGGCGCAATTGGCTTTTACGAAAAAGGCATTTTTGAATTGGTCGGCGAAACCGCGCAGGGCGCCCAACTGCAAGCCGCGGCCGGACGCGCCTCGACTCTTTTGAAAAATTACCAGCGGTTTCTAGAAGAGGATCTGCTGCCTCGCGCCACCGGCGACTGGCGCCTGGGGAAAAAGAAGTTTTCGAAAAAGCTCGAACTCGTGCTCGACGCCGGGCTCACCGCGGATCAGGTGCTGGCCGATGCCGAAGCGGAATTCACGCGGGTGATTGGCGAGATGTATGTGGTTTCACGCCAGCTCTGGCATCGCTATTTTCCAAAAGATGCGCTGCCTCCGGATGACGCCGATGGCCGGCGCGAAACCATCCGGCGCGTCATGGCCAGTGTAAATCAGGAACATGGCAAGCCGGAAGAATTGGTCGATGACGCGCGCCGCACCGTCGATCGGATCAAAGCATTCATTCGCGATCGGGACATCTTGCGATTGCCAGAGCCGGATCGTTGTCAGGTTATCGAGATGCCGGAATTTCAACGCGGCAATTCGCTCGCCTACCTGAACTCCGCGCCCCCGCTCGATCCCGAGGCGCCGAGCCTTTACGCCGTCAGCCCGCCTTCGGCCGATTGGGATCCCAAGCGGGTGAAGAGCCTTTTGGAAGAGTACAACCGGCACATGCTGCAGATCCTGACCATTCATGAAGCCTATCCCGGACATTACGTGCAGCTCGAATATTCAAACCGCACGCGCTCCCTCATCCGGCGCATTTTGCAGTCGGGCGTTTTCATCGAGGGTTGGGCCGTTTACACGGAGCAAACGATGCTCGACCAGGGTTATGGCGAGGGCGATCTGGCGCTGCGCTTGATGCAGCTGAAATTTTATCTCCGCGCGGTGGCCAATGCGATTTTCGATCACAAGATGCATTGCACATCGATGAATGACGAGGAGGCGCTCCGTTTCCTGACCGAGCAAGCGTTCCAATCCGAAGAGGAAGCGCGCTTAAAAATCATTCGCGCCAAACAGACCTCAACGCAGTTGAGCACCTATTTCGTCGGACGCATGGCGCATTATCGATTGCGCCAACGCGTGCAGCGGGAACTGGGAACGCAATTCGACCTCGGCCGCTTTCATGAAGCAGTCCTCGATCACGGCTCGGTGCCGGTGAAGTATTTGCCGGAATTGGTGCGGGCAAGATTGGCGCGGCAGCGATAATTTCCGGCGGCCCCGTTACTTCAGAAGCACCGGCCGCGCGGATCCACATTCCCAGATCCCACCAGACTCGCGACGAAAGCTCGACAGGGCAAAATTGCTTGGGCCGTTCCCAATGCCGCTCTTTTTCCATCGGGCGCACCGGCAAAACACAATCGCGAACTGGTGGCGTGCTTGTCGCGAGTTTTTGTCTTTCAACGCCCGGTGCGGCCCTGATGCCAAATCGAGGCGGTCGCCTGATTGCGGTTTGGAAAACGATTCGCGAAGCTCAGAGCTTACGGGCCAAGACCGTGGGCTCGAACACATTTTTGGAAGATCCAAACAGCCCGGCGCCGGCCGCGAGCGCGAAATAGCAAAATGTCTTCGATCCCACGGTGTGGTCCGTAGGCAACCTTTGGGTTGCTCCGCGCTTCGCCATCGAAGCCGCGTTATCAAAGGAAAACGTTATGCCAGAAAAAGCCACGATGAAACGAGCCCGGAAAGCCAAGCGCGAAGGCAAAGCGCCCACCACGCAAGCGGGTGAATTCGTTCGCGAAGAAATGCACCACATCCGCCAAGGCAAACATGGAGCGCGCTCGACCAAACAAGCCATCGCCATTGGGCTCTCCAAAGCCCGTCGTGCCGGCGTCAAACTATCGCCGCCTCGCAAAGGCCAGGCCAGCGAACGCACGCGCAAAAGCGCCACCCGCGCTTCTCGCAAAGGGCAGAACAGCTCGCGAAAAACTTCTCCGAAACGATCCCGCGCTACCCTGACCGCTCTGCGCCGGGAAGGCCGCCAGGCTGCCTCCCGCTCCGCGCTGTCGCGCCAGGCCAAAAGTGCCGCGCGCAAACGGTCCGCCACCAGCCGTTCCACGGCCGCACGCAAAGCCGCACGCACGCGTCAGCGCCGTCGTAAATAATTTTGCGATTGGGTCGATGCGTCCGATCCGGACGGGCCGCTTGCCGGGACCGGGATTTCGGGATGGTCAGATAAGACATCAGGGCGTTCCTGTGATTTGCCCTGTCCGCCGCGCCCTCTTATGGCGAGGCCGGTTGCTTTTCAGCCGGAGTTTGCTAAATCATCCGGGTGTCTCAGGCTGTCCCAGACTTGATGCTCCTGATTCCCGCGTACAACGAGGAGCAGCGAATCGAACCGGTATTGCGCGATTATGCGCAGTACTTCCGGCGCCATTATCCGGGCAAATTCCAAATCGTTGTGGTGCTCAATGGCTGCACCGACAACACGCTCGGTGTGGTGCAAAGTGTGGCGAAAGAATATCCGGAAATCCGCGCGCTCGATTTCCCGGCGCCGATCGGCAAAGGCGGCGCACTGATCGAAGGATTAAAATTGGCGCCCACGACCGACCTCATTGGATATGTGGATGCCGATGGCGCCACGGCGCCTCCTGCCTTTTTGGACCTGGTGCAACATTGCCGCGAGGTCGATTGCGCGATCGGTTCGCGCTGGTTGCCTGGCTCAGTTCTCCATCAGAGTCAATCGCAGCAGCGGCGAATTTTCAGCCGGATTTTCCACGCCCTGGTGCAGGCGCTCTTTCTCCTCGATATCAAAGACACCCAATGTGGCGCCAAAGTCATGCGCCGGGAAGCAGTCGAAAAAATCCATCCCATGCTGCGAATTGCGGATGTCGCATTCGACATCAACCTTCTTTACGCGCTGAAGCGGAACGGATTTACCATTCGCGAAGTGCCGACAGAGTGGACCGATAAACTCGGCTCGAAGATCAAGCTCAACCTGGGATCGTTTGGAATTATTCTGTCGGTCTTGCGATTGCGCCTGGTCTATTCGCCATTTTATCCCGTGCTTCGTCCGTTTCGTCCGTTGGAAACCTGGATTTATCGCAGGCTGCGCGCACCGCAGCCTTTGCCTGGACCGAAGCGCTCGTGAAACCGCGCCTTCACTTCTCCGGTCGGAATGTGAACCAGGCAGCAACACCCAAAAGCAAGGTGCTGTAGGCCCCGAGAATTTGGACGATCGTGCGAAAGGCCTGCAGCGGCGGGACCAGCTCGCTGGCCAGTTTTACGTAACCGAGCTGCGTCAATCCATATCCAATGGCAATGGCCACCAGCCACGGAACGACTGCAAATTTATCCCGCGCGAGCAAATTTCCGATCAACACGTTGGCGAGTGTGACCGGGAGCATGCACCACATGAACCAGGGGATCAACGGCGCGGTTTTAAGAAATTCCGGCTTGGTAAAAAACAAAATGCGCAAGATCAGTTCGGGAAAAAGTGTGCAAACAAACGCGCCGAGCCCGCCCATGAGCGCCGTCGTTCCCAACGCCAGCGCCATGGCATTCGATTTTTCAGCGCGCGCCAGGCTGCGCACAATCTTCGGAAACATCACCGCCGCCAATGGCGTGGTGAATGTCACCAGCGCCAGTCCAAGCATTGCCCCCGCCGCGTAAAGTGGCGTCACGGTCTTCGGAAAATAACTCTGCACGATGACCATGTCGGCATTCATGACGAACAGCGTCGCTCCCACGCCGAGCGTCAATGGAATGACTTTTCCCAGCCACGGTTTCCATGCGATGGCTGCGCTTCCCGCGCGCAGGATGGGCAGGCAATGCCAACCCGCTACCGCTACGGCGAGGACGAATCCGATCAGCACGCCGACGAGCGCGCCTGCCGCCCAGCCTTTGAGGAGCCACACGATCACAACGATTGCGAGGAAGCGTCCGAGCCCGTTCGAGATCATGGACCAGCCGAGGGAAAAGAAATTCTGGATGCCCTGGACCATTCCTTGAACGACCGGCAACCAGAGAGCGGCGAGAACCACGAGCAACGTGATCCAAAGCGGAAGAGCGCTGGCCAGGCCGAGCCGTTGCACAACCTGATTTTGAATGAGCAACATGGCCCCGCAAATCAATAGCCACAGGCCAAAAATCGCGAACAGAACAGCGCGCGCGGTGGAAGCGAGCATCTGCCGGCTCTTTTCGTCAATGGCCGAAGCGGCTTGTTGCGCAAAGACCGTTTGCAGCCCGGCCGCAGGAATCGCCAGCAGCGTCAGCAATCGGAGCATGCTGTAAAAGACGCCATACTCCGGTCCGGGCATGGCGGAGGCGAAAGGATGAACGGCCGCCATGAACACGCCGCAACCGGTATTGGCAAGGATCATCCAGCCGCTCTGCCGGAAAAACGTCAGGCGCGTTTCCGTGTGACTCATGGGCTGGTTCTCCCCGACTTCATCGACCGGAGTTGATCCACAAAATCCAAGGCGCGATGGCTGATCACCGGCCAATCGAGTTCGCGCCGCACGCGTTCGCTCGCGGATCGAGCGGCCTGCAGGTCCCTGGACTCCACGGGTTCCAAGGCTTTCAATATTGCTTCCGCGAACTCCGTTCCATCAAAGCGCGTGAATCGCACACGCGATTCGGCGCGGAAATAACGTTGCGCGCTGTCCAGAGCGGTGCTGACAACCGGGAGACCGATGGCGAGGTACTCCACAATTTTGGCCACAAAAGCGCAGTGCGTTCCGGTCGATTCCTCATAAGGCACCACCCCAACCGCCGCCGTGGCGAGATGTTCGGCAACAGACGCGTACGCCACAAAGCCCGGACACTCGATGCGCTCCGGTGCAATGAACGTGGTGGCGCGCTGCAGAAAGCGCTCCAGCGCCTCTGTGCGATGCCCCACAATCCGGAATCGCACATCCGCGCGCGCGCTGGCCACGCGCTGGAACGCTTCAAGCGCAATCGTCCTCAAGTGATGATGATCGAGCGATCCATGCATGACCACGACCGGCGGTTGCGGCGCCGCGAGCGTTGCCGCGTCGCCACGATATGGAAATAACGCAGCATCGTATCCATAATAGATCGGCTGAATCCGCTCTCGCGGATAACCGGATCTGGAAAAATAGTCGGCCAGCGTGTCGGAGACGGTGAGCACGCCATCCACAGCGTAACGGCGTGGAATTGAAAGTTCGAATCGCGTCAGGCGCTTCACAAGCGGGGGTGGCGCTATATAGGGCGGCCAGGTCTCCATGAAGCCGGTGAGATAATCCAGGAAATTCAAAATCGTCAATGTGCCCAGCCATCGTCTGAGCCGTCCCGCGGCCACGGCCGCAATCGCGTGTTGCGCAAAGAGCAGATCAAATTTCAATGAGTGCGAAACTCGCGCCACCATGCGTTGCAAAAAGAAGGGGTAAAGCACGTACTTGAAATTTCGCAGCCGTGCGTACCGCCCCATTTTCCATCGGCGGAATTCGTGCAAGTGAATGCGAAATTCTCGCGAGACCCTTTCCGGATCGGCCAGCGCCGGACAAAATAAATGCACTTCATGCCCTCGCCGAATCATTTCCTGCACCAGATAAACCGCCTCGGCCGAGCCGCCGCCGCTCGGGGGAAAAAACGGCTCATGAGTGAGGAAAGCAATTCTCATCCGGCCGGCTCAATCCAGCGACTCGAGAAAACGCGTCAAGATCGCCGTGCCCCTCTCCAAGGAGCGCAACGAAATCCATTCATCCGCCGTGTGCGCCTGGGCAATGTCGCCGGGACCAAAAACCACGCTCGGAATCCCACCCGCAGCCAGCACGGCCGCGTCACAAAAAAAATGCACCCCAATCGGGCGGGATTGGCGCGCCGTGCGAAGGAACTGATGCACGAGCGGCAGGCCCGGATCCGTTTCCATTGGCGGACAGACGTTCGCTTTCTGATTTAGCAACTGCGCCTGAACTTTGTGGGCTTTGAGGAAAGTGCGAATTTCGCGAGCGACAGTCGCCTCGCTTTCGCCGGGAATGGTTCGCCGATCCAGGCTGATTTCACAACTGGCCGGGACAATGTTCGGCTGCGTGCCGCCCTGAATGCTGCCCACATTGATGGTGGGATGGCCAAGCAATGCATGCCTTCTTCGGCGGAGTTGATCGGCATAACGCGTTTCAATCAAATCGACAATTCGCGCCATGGCATGCACCGCGTTCCGGCCCAACTCGGGGCGCGCGCCGTGGGCAGATTTGCCGCGGGTCTGAAGCCTCAACCAAAGATCGCCCTTGTGCGCTGTGACCACGCGGCAACGTGTGGGCTCGCCCACGATTGCGAGGTCGGCGCGAAATCCTTGCGCGACGAGCGCGCGCGATCCGCTCTGCTCATTTTCCTCATCGATCAACCCCACGAACACAATTTCCGTTGCTTGAGGGCGCGTGATTTGGCGCGTGAGGGACATGAGGGCAGAAAGCATGGCGGCGATGCTGCCTTTGGTATCGCAGGCGCCGCGGCCATAAAGCCGTCCGTTTTTTTCAACGGGCTTAAAATGAGCATCGGGCATCGAAAGTTCGCCCACGGTATCCAAATGCGGCGCGAGCAGGACACGCTGGCGAATCCGTCCGGACGGCGTCAAGCGCGCCAAAACGTTGCACCGGCCCGGGAACACCGGGCGCATCTCGACGTCCAAACCGGATTGTGCGGCCACCGCCGCCAGAAAATCTGCCATGCGCGATTCGCCGCCACGTGCATCTTTCGGCGGGAGAAAGGCGGGATTGACGCTGGGCACAGCAATTAATTCCTGCAGCAGTTTGCGGATAGAAGTCATGACAAAACCGGCGCGAACATACTGAGGCCGCATCAAAGTGTCGAGCATCCATCGGTTGAGCGGTTGATCTTGTCGGGATTGGTGCAATGGCGCGACAGCGAAACGCTTCCGTAATCTTTCCATGCGTCTCGATATGGCGACGCTGCTGCGAGTCGAAGAGACCGCGCTCCGGCATGTCATAAAAAAATCGGGAGTGAGACGAACCCACTCCCGATGACAGGAAGACAACTTTTGGTTGATTTAATTATGGTTGAGGCGTCGTGTCGGTGCCCTGGCTTTGATTTTGATTTTGATTTTGATTTTGAGTCTGCGGACTGGTGGTCTCGGGCGCAGTGTTTGTGTTGGTTGCCGTTCCGGAGGTCCCTGTTCCATACGTGCCTGAAGCGGGCGCATTCGTGGTCGAATACGTGTCCGTATCGGTGGTGTCGGTGCCTCCCATCCCTTGGTCCTCCTGTCGTTGGCATCCGGCCAATAAAGCGGCCGTTGCGCACAAGAACAGTAGTTTCTTCATGTGTTCTCCTTTGTTTTTTGCTTGGTTGAAAATTGCCTCGAACGCGCAGACTTCCCGAGCTCGATATTTCTGCGAACGCTCAGGGATTCTCCGGAGATCTGCTGCGCCCATGTCAAAACCAGAGGGAGACATTTGAGCTCCGGAAAACCCCGTGCAGGCGGCGGCAGGCAAGCCTGTCCACCGCCTGGAATTGCGCGTCTTCAAGGCTCGCGGCTCTTTTGGCCATCATCGATCTTGTCTTCGCCCTGGTCCGAGGCGTCCTCGTCTTTTTGCTCTTTCTTTTCCGTGTCGCTCTGACTGCGATCCGCCCCTTCAGTTCCCACGGCGGGTGATCCCTGGCCGGAGACTTGCAATTGGTTATCGACCGATTGTACTCCGGTGACCTTGCGCACTTTTTCCTCGATGCGGCGTTTTTCATCCTCTGAGGAAACGGTGCCGCGCAGTCGCACGTTGCCGTTGCTCGAGGTGATCTTGATGCCGGCCAAGGTTTGAGCCGACAGCGCGGCCGTCGTGGCGGTGGCATCCTGCTTTATCAATTCCGCTCGGACGCGCGCGCTCAATTCTCCATCCTGATCGCTTTCTTCCGGCGTGACCGGCGGCCGGTTTCGAATGGCCGATTGATCCGTGGCGCCGGGTGTCTGGCCCGTGGCCGATGGGGTGGTCGAGGGAGTGCTGGTCGCCGATTGTGTTCCGGCCGTGCCGGGCGATCCAACTGCGCTTGTGGAAGTCCGATTGGTTCCGTTGGTTGCGCTCTTTTGGCCATAGCCGGGCGTTTGGGTTTGCGTTGAACTGGTGGCTGCCTGCCCGGTTGTGGCACTCGGTGAAGTTTGCGTTTGCGCCTGAGTTTGTGATTGCACAGACGAGCTGGTTCCGGCGCTTGTGCCAGCCTGGCCAGCGGTGCCGACACCGGTCTGGGTCTGCGTTTGCGCCCGGTTCGTTCCATCCGTGCTGGCGGAAGTGCCACCAAGGACCGATTGGCTTTGTTGCCCCTGCAGGGCGATGTCGGTTCGTGATTGCTGGCTGGAGACAGACGCGCTGTCGGTCGTGTCCTCCTGGATCCGGGTGCCGAGTTCCGTGTCCGTGGGTCGCATTTCACTGGTGCTGCTCCCCGCGGTCGTTCCACTCTCGCCCGAAGTGCCGGTGTCCGTCCGGCAACCGCTCACCATCAACAACGCGGCAATCAACGCGGCATATTGTTTCATATTTTTGACTCCTTTTGTTTGCGTCACGGGCCGTCATGACCCGGGTTCAAGATCAACTTTTCCCGATGATTCGATTGACCGCGGCCAAACTCTCCTGCCCCTGAGCGGGGCACAATTCGCAAAAGCACCGATTTTTCCCTGAGCAAAAACACCAGCTCTCGATGAGAAAATGCTCGACCGATCTTCGTGGTCGTCTCGATTTCAAGTGCACTCGTGCTGTGCAACTCCAGGACTTCCGCGGCTATATCAACCGTCGCGGACAAGCTCCAGGATATTGAAAGGGGTCTCGATGCCTCGCCTGCTCGAACGCTCGAACGCCCACGTTTGACAGCCGGTCCCGCCTCTCGATAGGTTCAAAGGGTGAACCTGCAGGGGAAAAAACTCGGCCTCCTCATCGCGGCCGCTCCTCACCAACCGAATTTCCTTCACGGATTGGGCGTGGCGAAAGCGGCGCTCGAAGCCGGCGTCACGGTTTACCTTTATTTCATCGATGAAGCGGTGCGGGGACTCGCCGATGAGCGTTTGCAGGAATTGAAACAGCGCGGCGTGAAACTGTTCGCCTGCGCCTATAGCGCTCAGCGGCGGCACGTTGAAATCACGGACCATGCCGTGCCCAGCGGACTGATTTTGGTGAACGACCTTCTCACCGCGACGGACCGATTTCTAAATTTCAACTAACCGCGGCAATGAATCGGAAATGGCTGTTCATCATCACCAGCGATCCGCGGCAAAGCGGGCGGACCGCCGAGGCCATCCGCATCGCCGCCGGCGTGAGCGCTTGGAAACAGGTTCAGGTCGCGCTCTATTTCCATCAGACCGCCGCTTTGGCCGTCGCCGATGCAGTCGACGACCTCGAGGACGCCGAACTCATCGAGCGCTACTTGCCGATGATCATCGAGCATGGCGGGAAGATTTACGTGAGTCCTGATCCCGCTGCGCGCGCTGAACGGTCTGTCCCTTCTAAGCAACACGTTGAAATCACAGCAAAGGAATTGGCTCTGCTCGCGGCGCAACACGATTTCGTGGCGCGATTCTGAACATGCGCACGCTGCTTCATATTTTGACCGAACCAACCGATCCGCTGGTTGAATCGGTTCTTGAAGAACAAACCCGCAACCCGGAGCTTTCCGTGCGTGTGATTCGCCTGACCGAATTCAATCCGGATTACGCTGAGTTGGTGCAAGCCGTGTTTGCCTCCGATTCCACGTGTGTCTGGTAAAAAGCCGCATCGACGCGTCGTTTCGGGAATGGGCGATGTATTCATCTTTGAAGGAGCGCGGCTGTGTGGAAGACCAGGCGCAGCAATGCCGCATGTAAGGGAGGTGGTGGAATACTTGCACGCTGAGCACCGGGCACGCGCAGCGACTCGCAGTGTCGCGGTCCGGGGGCCGCGTCTGCGTGCGGCGGGAAACTCGCTCCGTCTTTTCGCGACTGACATCGCAACCCACCGTTGAAAACCGTGGGCTAATTTCGAGTGTCCTCCGGAC
>JBFMDG010000057.1:0-17834 GCA_040754135.1 Verrucomicrobiota bacterium | reverse complement strand
GCAACAAACTGTGTTCTTTCCCGCAGTCTGGTCAGTTTGTCAGTCAGCCAAAGGCTGCAATTCGAGTAACGCAATTGGAAAATCCGACAGAATCTCTCGCACGGACGCGGTTGGCCCCGGCAAAACGAACTCGCGACCGGTAAAACAGTTCCTCCACTTTTGTCCGAACCAGGGCGGAGGAATTTGCCAATGCGTTTCACCCCAAATCTCCGTTCCAATGGGCACGACCGCTTCGCCCCGAAATTGCGTGCAATAAAAGCGCCGCGCCAACGTCACGACCACCTCGTCCTTTTCCCATCGAGCAAAGGCCATGAGAAAATCCTTCCCGGCGCCATCAATGTCGATCACTTCATAAGCGCCGCGCTCGAACAAGGCCCGATGGCGTTTTCGGCAATCCAATGCGCGCCAGGTGACGAATAGCTTCAATGCATCTCCCGGCGAGCGCAGCAGAGCTTGAACTGTTTCCCGACGCCGCTCGGGATGATTGAAATTGCGTTTCAGATTTGCCAGTGATTGTTGGCGCGCTTCGAAGTCGATCGGGCGGCGATTGTCCGGATCCACCAGATTCAAGTCCAGCCATTCGGCGCCCTGATAAAAATCGGGCACGCCGGGCGAAGTGATTTTCAAGAGCACTTGGGAAATGGAATTCCAACTGCCAAACCAGGCGGCCTTTTTTTGCAAAGCCAGGAAGGAGCGCATGAACGTCGAACTGCCGTTCGCGGATAGGACGGCGCTCACAAAACGGGTGACGGCATTCTCGTATGCGGCGTCGGGGTTGATCCAGGAGGTATGCTCTTTGGCTTCGCGCGCCGCCTTGAGCATGTATTCGATCACACGATCGCGGTAGCGTTGGTCAGGCATTTCCGAATGCGGCCAGGAACCGACGAGCGTTTGATAAAGCAAATACTCGAGATTCGCCTCCGGCATGGGCGCGCCGTGCACGACGGTTTTGTGAACGGCGTTGCATTCGCGCCAATGCTCGACGGCTTGACGCCATTCCTCCGGAATTTCAGACAGGACATTGAGCCGCGCCCGGACATCTTCGCCACGTTTCGTGTCATGGGTCGAAGTGGTGAGAAGTGAGTGCGGCCAGTTTTGCTGTTGCCGCAGGTTGAACTGGTGAAGCTCCGAAGTGCTCGAGCCAAATCGCGGCGGGTGGCCTCCGACTTCATTCAACGAGCAAAAGCGATGGAAGCGGTAAAACGCGGTGTCTTCCAGCCCTTTCGCGCTCAGTGGGGCGGTCAATTGCTGAAACCGCAGGATCCAATCGTCCCATTGCGATTTCCGTTCCCATGTTTCGGGCCAACGCCGCATGAGAAGCCAATCGAAAAAGTCGAAGGCCAATGGGTCGAGGCCGGGCCGATGGCCCCGCGCTGCTTGCAATGCCTGGTCGATCCAGGCGCGATCCGCATCTTTCCATGACGCCTCCGGCTCGTAATAAGTTCGGTAAACAGGAAATGCCGAAAGGAGACAGCCGAGCGCTTCGTGCAACGCTTCGCCTGCGAGATCGCGATAGTGGCGCGTGTCTTGCGCGATGCGCTCTGCTTCACGGGAAAGCACCGCCCATTCGCGCGAAAACAATTCACGCAAAACAAACTCGCGCGCGCGGCAGGCGATTTCCGCATACGATTGCGCCACACCGGTGAATTCGCGATACATGGCCGAGAAGAACGTTTCGTTTTCCTTTTGAATGAACCAGCCGTTCACTGCGTTGAGAAAGTCGTAACCTGTGGTTCCATGCACCGCCCAATCGGAAGGCAATGACTCGCCCGCGCTCAGAATTTTCTCCGCCACCACAAACAAACCTGGCGTCCGCTGCTGCAATTGCGCGAAGTAACTTTTGGGCGTGAGCAATCCATCGGGATGATCGATGCGCAACCCTGTGACTTTTCCCTGCTGCACCCATTGGAAGAGCTGGTGATGCGCGCGGTCGAACACGGCCGGATTCTCCATGCGCAAAGCCACCAGGTCGCTGACATCGAAAAATCTTCGATATTTCACTTTGCTCAGGCCAGTGCGCCAGAAATGGAGTTGGTAATGTTGCGCCTGAATGAACCGATCCAAAGCGTCAAAACTCTGCGCATCTCCCGGACGCCCATTGAGTTTGTTCAAGGCGGAGTCGAGCGCTTCGCGGAAAACCGGAGAACCGGCAAGCAATGCGGTCATTCGTTCGTGCAGCGCGCTCTGGTCGCTCGCTGTCAATCCGGTGATGCTTCCGGATCCGAACTGCGACAGCGCACAACGCACGGCCTCGGAATCGGCAGATCGCGGGAGCGATTCCAGAACGAGCGCGATAAGCAATGGCATCGAGCGCGGGGCGGCAGGGAACCGATGTTCGGCATAATGAACTTGGATGCGTCCCATTTCGCAGCGGATCTGGATTTTGCCGTCTTCCAGCACACGCCCGTAATGATCCTCGAGGATGGGCAATACGATTTTCGGTCCGCTCGGTTCGTCGGGCGCGCCAATCCAATCGATGTCGAAAAACGAAGCAAACTCTGAATCCGGTCCATTCTCGAGGAGGTCGCGCCACCAGGAATTTTCCCAATGGGCGGCCATGTGGTTGGGGACGAAATCGAGCAGCAAACCCATGCCGAGTTCCTGGAGGCGAGCCATGAACTTTTCAAATTCAATGAGTGTTCCCAGTTCCGGATTCAAGCGGTTGAAATCGCAGAGATCGTAACCATGGCAGCTGCCGGGCCGCGCGTGGAACCAGGGAGCGGCGTAAAAATCGGTGATCCCCAGCTCATCGAGGTAATCGAGAAGCCGCCGTGCCTGCTCAAAGCCGAAATCGCGGCTGAATTGAATGCGATAGGTGGTCGAAGGAACGCGCTTGGGAGGAAGGGCTGCGCCGGCCTGCGGCCGGTGGAGCTGGAGTTCCGAAGCGGGAGAGCCTTGCGTCAGCTTTTCCATTTTGCCATCGAGAAGCCGAGATGCTCGCCCAGCGCGAAGAATTGTTTGAGCCACAATTGCGCTTCGGCATCGCCGCAACGCGCGCGCTCTTTCATGGAAACGAGGACCCGATTGAGCAAGCGGTAGTACAGGTTCTGCACTTTCCAAAGGTTCAAATCCATCGGGAGCTTGCGGACCAATCCGGCGAGCGTCACAAGGTCATCCAGGCACTTCAAATCTTCGTGTGCGCTGGCGAATTGTTCCATCCAGGCGGCGAATTTGCCTTTCACGGCCAGGGCCAATTCGTCGTTTTCACTGAGGTCCACCTGGCTGGTGCGCGCTTCTTCGAGGAGCTGGTGCAGCTTGACCAGGTCGGTGGTGGAGGATTGGAATTGCCGGAGGATATCGATCTGCAAAACGAAATCGGCGGCGGTTTGCAAAGCGGCGGGCAACGGCGCGCCGAGGTTGGTGAGGAATTTCATCAAGGGCAGATACTGCTCGGTGATCCGGCGGTAGCGGCTTTCGAGATCTTCCTGGGTGGTGACGAGTATCTCATGCAGAATTTTGCGCTGTTGATCTTTGAACAATGATTTCAGCGAAAACATCGGTTCGCCGAAATGCCGGTCGAGCAGGCGAATCGTTTCCGGGAAATCGGCGCGCTCGAAGGCCTCGCTCAATTCGCGCTGGATCTGCAGAAAATGCTCGTCGCTCGTGAACGGCTTGACCCCGCCGGTGAGCTGATGTTCCCCCAAATAAAGAATCGCGTAGGTCATGAGCGCCGATTCCGAAGTGATCTCGTGCTCGACGCGGGTGCGTCCAGTCGTCAGGCGCGCACGGCCCGCGGAGCGTTCCTGGCGTTGATCTTCGGAGAAGTGATAGAGAAAAACCTTGGTGCGATCGGAAAACTTTTCGAACAAGGAGCTGATTGCGTAATGCGCCACCACCTTGGCCCAATCGACCACGGCAGGCCGGACGAACTTTTCGAAAAGGATTCGCCCATCGCCGTGCTCGGGAATATTGCTCCTGGCGCGGCTGAGTCTTTCGAGGAAATCCGATTCAAAATCCTGGGCGAACAATTCGTCGGCTAGTTGCAAGGAACGGGCGGCATATTGAATGACCTGCACCGTTTCGATGCCGGAGAGCTCGTCAAAAAACCAGCCGCAACTGGTGTACATGAGCATAGCGTGACGCTGAAGTTCCAGGAGCTTGAAACAGGTGACGCGATCCGCGCCGGCAAGCGGAGCCGGAAGGTGTTTGGCAAAGAATTGATTCACAAACTCCGGATGGCGATCGAGGATGACGTCGATGTAATCATTCCGAGCGGCCCAGGGATCGGCAAATCCAAGCTGGCGCATGCCGGCTTCGTAAGCGAGGGCTAGGGCGTCGCGAAGCCAATCGAACGCCTGGCGCAGCGGATCGCGCCAATGCTGCTGCCATCCCGGATGGCCGCCGGAATTGCAGCCGCAATTCTCCTTCCAGCGCCTCACGCCATGCGAACAGCTCCAGGCGCTCGGCTCGTGAATTTGCACTTCGTGCGTCGGCGGATGGTGCTCCAGGAATTCACCGTAGTTGGTGAGGCGGGCCAGCCGGTTGCGCTCGATGTACTGCAACGCGTAAGCCAGCGCCATCTCCCCATACGCATGATGATGCCCATACGATTCGCCATCGGTGGCAATATGAACGAGCTGATCCCGGTGGCGCCGATCCGAGAACGCGCTGAGCAAACGATGAGCGAATCGTTCGCCGCTGTTCAACAATCCCTCGAAGGCCACGGCCTGAGACACGGGCCCGTCGTAAAAGAACACCGTCAACGAACGGCCCGATGGGAAGCGGACCAAATACGGACGCGTCGGATCGATGCGCCCGCCATTGACGTCGCGCCAGGCGCGGCTGCCGAGTTCGCGCATGCGGCTCGCTTGAAAGGGCGAGAGAATGGTGAATCGGATTCCGTGCTCGGCCAGCATTTCAAGACAAGCGCCATCGGCGGCCGTCTCTGCCAGCCACAAGCCTTCGGGCCGGCGGCCAAATCGAAATTCAAAATCGCGGATGCCCCAAACGATTTGAGTGTGTCGATCCCGCTCGTTGGCCAGCGGCAAAATGATGTGGTTGTAGGCCTGCGCGAGCGCGGAGCCATGACCGGAAAAGTGTTCGCGACTGAGACGATCCGCCTCGATGATCGCCTCGTGGGTGTCGGGCATTCGGTGCTGCATCCAGGCGAGAAGCGTCGGGCCGAAATTGAAACTGATGCGGCTGAAATTGTTCACGATGCGTTCGATGCGTCCATCGCCATCGAGGATGCGCGCGGCCGTGTTCGGCGCGTAGCACTCGGCGGAAATGCGCTCGTTCCAATCGTGATAAGGCGCGGCCGAATCCTGCAGTTCCACTTCCTCGAGCCACGGATTTTCCCGCGGCGGCTGATAAAAATGACCATGGATGCAAATGAATTTTTCCATGACGAATCTTAGCGGTGGCGGATCAAGAGTTGTTTTCGCGCAATCGCATCCTTTGTCCGGCGCGGCCTTGCTGCCTTCGAACGCGGTTGAGGCGGCGCGCTGGAGACGCGCCTTTTCTTTTGGAACGAGCGGGGCGCTTCACCGGCACAATTCCGTGCGGGGCTATGGATGTTTGCGTGGTCAGATCGCGCGCGATGCAACTGACGCAGCAGGCGCGCGATCGGGTTCGAACGAAAGATCGCTTCGAGGCTGAATTTCAATTTGCGACGCCAGTTCGGTCGTTCGTGCGATGTGCCGGGCGTGTTCTGAGGCGCTGTTTCCAGCCAGAGATCTTCGAGACTGACCAGCACCCATTGGGCGTCGCTTTCCCCAAGAAAACGAAGCGCGGCGGCCAAGGCGGCGGCGGGGGCATCGCTCGATCCTATCCATTTTTGCTTTCGGAAAAAGGAGAGCAGGGCCGACCGCAGCCGCGCGCGGCGGCGGGTTTCGGCGCGGGCTTCTGATGGCAAAAGCAGGCCCATTTGCAGGCGATCCGGCACGTCGCCGGCCGTCCAAAAATTGTGAAACGCCGGCATGTCATGCGTGTTTAAGCTGGCCACGCTGAGTGCGGGCGGTTTGTTGATGGGCAGACGACGGTCGGGCCGTGCTTCGTATTGAAGCACAAACAGCGTGCGCACCCCATGCCGGGCGAGCGCTTGATTTACTTCCGGGGGAACCGTGCCGAGATTTTCTCCGACAATTTGAGTGCGGTGCCGGTGCGATTCGAGGCTGAGCACGGCATACCATTCTTCAGCGGGGTAACGCACATAAACTCCTTCGGAAGCCGGCCGCCCCTGGGGAATCCAATAGAGCCGATGCAAGGACATGACATGGTCGATCCGCAACAAACCGGCAAATTGCATTTGGGTCTGCAACACGGCGCGCAAGTAACGATATCCCGATTCGCGCAAGGCGGCCGGGTGGAGCGGTGGAAAGCCCCAGTCCTGGCCTTTGGTGAAAAAGAGATCGGGAGGCGCGCCGACGCTGGCGTCATGCACGAAAAGCTTTTGCTCGCGCCAGCAATCGAAGCTGTTTGGATTTACGCCCAGAGGTAAATCCAGATAGAGACACATTTCCGCTTGGCGGCAGCGCTCGACCAACCGGCGCAACTGCCGGAACACGGACCATTGCGCGTAGAGATGATATCGGACGCTGTTTTCCGGGGTATGCTCGCGACGGAGCTGTCCCTGGCGCAATGAGGCGGGCCATTCTCTCCACGACCGCTGCAACGATTCCTGCGCAGCGCGGAAAGCGGCGTAGCGGCGCCATTCGGGCTGGCGTTTCAAGAGCAGCTCAAACTCATCCCGCTCGGACGATGGCTTACTGAAAAAAAATGCGGCCAGCTCTTCCAGCACCGCACGCCGTAGCTTCATTTCCGCGGCGTAATCCACCAGCGGCGACTTGCGAAATGTCATCAGTTTTTCAGTGATTTCGCGCGAGCCCGCCAGCCGTTGCGCATTACGGCAGGCGGCGAATTCCGGCAAGGCGGAGACATCGACAAAAAATTCGTTCCAAAACAAGCGGCTGGCCGGCGAGTAAGGGCTGGGCTCGAACGGCTCATCCAGAGAGGCGGCCATCATCGGCAGCGTCGAGACCACTTTGGCGCCTTGGTAAGCCGCCCAATCGATCAACCGCTGCCAGTCCGAAATGTCGCCAGCCCCCCAGCTTCGAGCCGAGTGCAGGCCATACACCGGCGCGAAAAGTCCCCAGGCCTTTTCAGATCGGCGTGGCGCATAACTCTTTTGGGGCGCTGCCACCAGGCAAATGCGGCGCTTTTGATTTCCAACTTCCACATCGAGCCAGTGATAGCCAAACGGAATTCCACCAGGCAATCGCAGCCGCGACTCGACAAACTCGCGTCCCCCACATTTCCATTTCCGCACCGGATGAGTTTCCCATGGCAAGGTCATCGTCGAGCCTTCCTCCAAATGCAACCGGGCGCCGCCTTCGACGCCGGCATGCACGCGCGGCGTTCGCAGATTAACATGCCTGGCGCGACTGTCCCAAATCACAGCCACGGGATCGGCCAGCGTTTCGGAATGTTTGCGCAGGAGAAGCTCCAGGCGTTGCCGCGGGTGTTGATCTGCCGTTTCGGGATCGAACAAAACGACGGCCGCACGTATGGCCTCGAGCGAAATGTTGCGAACTTTTCCCGACGCATCTGTGAAGCGCGTTTGGATGCCGAGCCATCGGGCCAGGCGCAACCAATCCTGCCATTCGCGATTCATGACATCAGGTCAGAGCCGTTCGCGGTTCCCGTTCGACGAGTTCAATCACCGCTTGCAAGGGTACTTTGAGCAGATTGGACCGGCGTGTGAATTCGTGACGAATTTCATTCATAGCCCGTTCGAGGAGAAATGCAGTCATGAGCGCGTTCAGTCCGGCATGCGCTTTTGGAATCAAAGCGGTGTCGGCCATCGCTTCGAGATAAGTTTGAACAAAAGCTTGCGACATCCACTGGCTCCAGAAACGCGCCCAGGGTTGAAACTCCTCGACGCGTTCGGGCGGGATCATGCCCAGCTCGACCTGCTGGAAAAGCGCGTGTTGAACCACATAATCAAAAGAGCGCAACAATGCCGCGGCATCGGCGAGGGGCGATTTCTTGATGCGCCGCTCGGTTGCGGGCCGTTGAAGAGATCCCCCGGGATTGGCGATGAGAAAGTCTTTGCCGGTGTAGAGCACCTGCGCCAGATGAAGATCGCCATGGCCACGGATGCGCGCGCCTTCCAGACGCAGCGGCAGCATCATGCGCAGGCGTCCGAGAATTTTGGATTCGAGCTCGATGAATTGTTTCGCAACCTCGGCCAGTTCCGATGGCAAGGCAGACCCTTGCCGGCGCAACAAATCGATGGCCTCGCGAATCTGCTTGCGAATCGATTCAAAGAGCGAGCGCTGGTAATAGGGTGTAAAAGGCTCGGGAGCAAATTCACCGGAACGGAGGTCCGATCCGAGCGCCCGATGAAATTCTCCGGTGCGGCGGCCAAGAATCAGCGCCAATTCCAAAAAAGTCCCCAGCGCGGTCGAAACCGCCAGCGGCACTTCGATTGGGTGCTCGGGAACCGGCCATGACGCGGGGCGCTGTTCGAGCAATTCCTTCGGAAGGGTGCGCGTTCTTTCGAAAAATCGAACGAGGGTATCGAGCGCTTGTTCCCAACCGGTTTTGCTTACGCCTTGCGAATTCGTAAACAGCGCCGCCGTCGCCGATTTTCCATGGACGCGGCACTCGATGGCGCCGATGAGCTTTGGGATATTCGGGTATTGCTGGCCGGTGAGAAACTGCAACAGCTCGAATTCTGGTTGCGCGACGAATTCCAGTTCGCGAAACAGTTTCAGCCGTGTGCCATCCTGAAAGTGCAATTCGTGTCCAGCCGGTTCGACCGACGGTGTCAATTTGCTCAGGGACCGCAATAGATGATTGGAAGAAACGTCCGCAGCCAGCAGCTCGCTGTTCGAACCTTTCCATCGGCGCCGGCGCGAAAGCACATCCACCAGCGCCTGGCAGAATACCGGGTGCTGCACCGGTTCGAAGAGGAGTCCCGTTTGACCGGAAGCTCGGGCTTCAATTTGCATGAGAACAAATCCCGGTTGATCGCGGCGCAGGGCGCGCGCTTCATCTCCCGCGGCGAAACCCACTGGCAGCAGAAAGCATTGCTGATCATCCAGCCCGGTTTCGACCTGCAGCAGGAGCAGACGAAAGCTGTCGCGGCCCGGGCCGAGCCGAATGGAATCGAGGATTTCGATGCCGCGAATATCCCGGGCGCGTTCCGGAAACCAGTGCTGCCGGGCAAGGTAAGCACCGAGCAGCGATTGAAATTTCGGCGTCGCATTCGGAGCTAAAAGTTCCTCCCACCCATTTTGCACCGGCACGGTTTCCGGTTCTGCGGGGCGCGGGCGCACATCGCGAACGGCCGGTGTTTCCAGCGAGAACCAAAACGCGGCGTGCGGCGAAAGGGTCAGCAGATAGGGCTGATCGCCGATGACGGGGAATTCAGTTCGTCCAAACAACTCGATCGGCAGGCGCTGGCGAAACCGCGCCAGATCAAGCTGGGCGGCTTGAGGAAATCGCGAAAGGTTTGCCACCACGAGAATGCATTCGTCCCCGAGGCGCCGGATGAAAGCGAGCACCTTTCGATTTTCAGGCTTGAGAAACTCGATCGTTCCATCCCCAAACACCCGCCATCGCTTGCGCAAGGCCAGCGCCCGCCGCGTCCACCACAAGAGCGAGTTCGGATTGCGTTCCTGCGTCTCCACATTGATCGCTTCATAATGATATTCCGGATCGAGAATGATCGGCATGACCAGGCCATGCGGGCCGGCACGAGAGAAACCCGCGTTCTTGTCCGAACTCCAGTGCATGGGAGTGCGCACGCCATTGCGGTCTCCAAGAAACACATTGTCGCCCATGCCGATTTCATCGCCGTAATACAAAACCGGCGTGCCGGAGAGCGACAGCAGGAGCATGTTCAACAGCTCGATCTTGCGGCGGTCATTGCCGAGAAGCGGCGCGAGCCGGCGGCGGATGCCCAGATTGATCCGCGCCCGCACATCATTGGCAAAGACGCGATACATGTAATCGCGTTCTTCGTCGGTGACCATTTCCAGGGTGAGCTCGTCATGGTTGCGCAGGAAGAGCGCCCACTGGCTCGTTTCAGGCAACGCCGGCGTTTGCTCGATGATATCGAGGATCGGAACGTGATCTTCCATCCGCACGGCCATGAACAGGCGCGGCATCAATGGAAAATGAAAAGCCATGTGGCATTCATCGCCGCGCCCGGCGCCAAAATAAGTGACCGCCTCTTCCGGCCATTGGTTGGCTTCGGCGAGCAGAATGCGATCGCCGTATTTGTCATCCATATGCTTTCGGAGCTTGCGCAGAAAGGCGTGGGTTTCAGGCAGACTTTCGCCGGAGGTCCCTTCGCGCTCGTATAGATAGGGAACGGCATCGAGCCGGAACCCGTCCACTCCCAGGTCGAGCCAGAAATCGAGCACGCGAAAAATTTCGCGGTGCACCTGGGGATTGTCGTAATTGAGGTCGGGTTGATGGGAATAAAAGCGGTGCCAGTAATAAGCGCGCGCCACTGGATCCCAAGTCCAGTTTGACGATTCGAAATCTTTAAAGATGATCCGGACCTCCTTGTACTTTTCCGGCGTATCGCTCCACACGTAATAGTCACGCCAGCGACTCCCGGGCGGCGCAGTGCGCGAGCGCTGAAACCAGGCGTGCTGGCTCGAGGTGTGGTTCAGCACCAGCTCGGTGATGACCCGCAATCCGCGGTGATGCGCCTCTCGCAAGAACCGCTTGAAATCGGACATCGTGCCGTAATGCGGATTGATTCCAAAGAAATCCGCAATGTCATAGCCGTCGTCCTTGAGCGGTGAAGGGTAGAACGGTAAAAGCCAAAGCGCGGTGACCCCGAGATCCTGCAGGTAATCGAGCTTTTGCGTCAGCCCTTGAAAATCCCCGATGCCATCGGCGTCGCTGTCATAGAACGAGCGCACATGCAGTTCGTAAATGATGGCTTGTTTGTACCAGCGAGGATCGTGCAGGGCCGGGCGATGCATGGGTGGGAATCAGCTCTCGTGATGCGCGGCCGCCAAGGCCGGTGCAGCCGGCGCCAACGGGGATGGGTCGGACGCAGTTTTCACCCAGCACCGCAACAGTTCCGCCACACTCCAGGCCTGGGCGATGCAACCGCGCGGAGTGAAGGGAGATTCGGCATCGAAGATTTCGCTGACCGAGCCGATGCACGCTTCGTTGAGGTGCGCCACAAAACCTTCGAGGAATTTCCGAGCGCCGGCACGATCCTCGGGATGCAATTTCAACCAGGCATCGACGAAGGGTCCGATAAGCCAGGCCCAAACTGTTCCCTGGTGATACGCGGCATCGCGCGCGCGGATGTCGCCAAAGTATTTGGCTTTGTACTCCGGATGCGCGCGGCTGAGCGAACGCAACCCGACGGGCGTCAACAGCCGCTCACGCACCACTTCAACCACCGATTCCCAATGCTGCGCCTCGAGCACCGGGTGCTTCAACGAAATCGCCAAAAGCTGGTTGGGACGGCAGGCGCGATCATCGCCGTCCTCGCCATCAACCACGTCGTAAAGGTATTTGCCTTCGGCATACCAAAAGCGCTGGTTGAAAGCTTCGCGGGCGCGTTCGGCATGTTGACCGCACGTTTGGGCATTGGCGAAATCTTCCTCCTCCCGGAGCCATTCTTCGAGAAGCCGCAGCGCATTGTACCAGAGCGCGTTGATTTCAACCGCTTTGCCGCGGCGCGGGGTGACGACCCAATCGTCCACTTTTGCATCCATCCACGTGAGCTGATAACCGAACTCGCCCTGCCGCAATAAACCGTCCGCGGGATCCACGCCGATGCCAAAGCGCGTTCCACGCAAATGATGTTGCACAATCTCGGTGAGTTTTGGCAAAAGCCGCCGCAAGGTCAGGCGGTCGCCTGTGTATTCCAAATAGCGGTCAAACGCGTGGAAAAACCACAAGGTGGCGTCGGCGGTGTGATACAACCCTTTGTTCTGGCCCTCAGGAAACATGTTCGGAATGAGGCCGTCCCGCACGTAATGCGCGAACGTGCGCAAAATCCAGCCCGCCTCCACAAAACGCCCCGTCGCCAGCGTCAGCCCCTCGAGACTGATCATGGTGTCGCGCCCCCAATCAGTGAACCAATGGTAACCCGCGATGACGGTGCGGACTTCATCCCCAGTGGCATGCGCCCGGGCCGCATCCTGGACACGACCAGCGGGCGTAATGATGAACTGATCGGCGGCAACGACGAGATCTGCAGCGGGCGTTGCTTGCGCCTCCGCCGGCGCCTCGGCCAGAAGCCGAAGCACACGTTGATGGTGATATTCGAGGGCTTCCTCGGGTGAAAGGGCCAGCATTGTTTGCCACGATTCAGTCGAAGCGATCAACGTCACCGATTTGGCGCGAGAAAGGTCGAGAGTGAAAAAACCTGGACTCCAAAGAAAGCCGCGCGATTCGTAGCCGCGTTCGGCTTCTTTACGAAAGAGCATTTCGTGTTTGCTGCCCCCATCGTGAACGAAGGCGGCATGTTCACCGCGCAATTTCATTCTCAAGACCGGGAGCGACTCCTCGGAACTGATCTCGTACTGGTCGCCGCGGATGCAAATGCGATAGGCCTCCTGCAGCAATTCGCTCACGGGATGTTCGTGACGGCGGAAATGCACGCCGGGCCTGAGTTCCAAACGCACCGCGGAGTTGGAAGAAATGAGACGGTAACCGACGTGCACGGTGTTTTGTCCGTAGAGCAGCAACACGTATTTTTCGAGCACGGCTCCATCGACCTTGTAGCGCCAGACCGGAACCTGATTTTCGAGGCGGAACTCGACGAGAAAATGTTCGATCGACGCCGGCTCGGCCTCTTCTTCCGGTTCCGGTTCATCGCCGCCAAATTGCACGCGGCGCCCATCTTCGAACCGCAGGAACTCGGCGAGGTGATTGAGCATGACGACGCGTCCGAGCGGCGCGGGCATGGCGGCGATGAGCAGGCCGTGATAACGCCAGGTGACGCTTCCCGCAATGGTGCCGGACGCGTATCCGCCGAGGCCATTGGTGACGAGCCATTCGCGGGTGAGCATTTCGCGCACATCGGCGCCCGATGCTTCTGAAAGGTCGATGCGGCGGATGAGTTTTTGCATGGTCAAGGTGGTGCCGGAATGGAGGGCGTTGGAACGAGCACAACGGCGGCATGGCCGGGAATGCGCCAATTCAATTCCGATTCCACCGGAGGAGTTCCGCAACCGCCATAAACAGGCGCTTCGCTCGACCAGTGCAAACGCCAGACATGATTCAATGGCGGCGCCAGCAACGGCTCAGGTGCGGGATCGAGATGCAGATCCGGACCCAGATTCACCATGAGCAATCGATCCTCCGCGCCCTGTTCCGCCTCCGCAAAATATCGAAGAAGAAATGTCTGCGGCCCAAGGACGGCGCCGTCAACCCCTCCCCGGCGCGGTTTGCTGAAGACCGGATCTTCGCGGCGAAGCCGGAGCAAATCGGCATGCAATGGGTAAAGACCGGAGTGGGTGTCGCATTCCTGCCATCGGAGCTTGCATTGCTCGAAAGTGGATTCGGCGGCGGGATCGGCCAGGTGAGCATCGCATTCCGGACAGGCGAGACTTCGGAACTGGTGGAGAAACTGACGGCGCCCCGCGGCCACGAGCTTGGCCAGCGCGGGCTGGTGATCGGCGAAATACAAAAAGGGCGCGCGCGAACCGAATTCCTGTCCTTGAAAGAGCATGGGAGTCGCGGGACCCAGCAGCAGCAAGGCGGTCATGGCGCGCAACCGCCCGGGATTTGTCATTTGATGGAGACGCAATCCACGCAATGAATTGGCCACTTGATCGTGATTTTCGAGAAACGCGACGAACTGGTTCGGGTGCAGATCGAGGGCAGGAGATCCTCGCCGCTGCTTTTGCCAGGAATACCATTGCCCCTGATAAAGCTGATTCCATTTGGCCGTGGAAATAAACTCCTGCGGTGTTCCGCGATAATCGGTGTAATAGGCTTCGACGCGTCCGGTGAGCGCCACCCATGCGCTATGATGAAAATCGTCGTTCCAAAGTGCGTCCAGCCCGCAGCCCCCTTGTTCCACCGCGCGGATCAGGCGCGTGTGTTGCGGTTCATTCTCGGCGACAATGAAGGTGCTTCGCCCGCCTGCCGCGCATCGGACGGCGTGATTGATTGCGGTCAGAATATTTTCCGGACTGGCATCAAAAATCTGTTGCGTGGCATCCAGGCGCAACCCATCGAGGTGAAATTCCTCGATCCAATAGCGCGCATTGCTGATGAAATACTCCCGCACCGGCCCGCTGTTCTCCCCGTCAAAATTGATGGCCTCACCCCATTCGTTCGCATATCGATCGGTGAAATAATCGAGGGAAAACTCTTTCAAGTAATTTCCGTCCGGACCGAGATGGTTGTAAACCACATCGAGAATCACCCCCAATCCGAGCGCATGCGCCTGATCGACAAACGCGCGAAATTCATCCGGAGAACCGTAAAGCCGGGTCGGCGCAAAAAGATTCACACCATCGTACCCCCAGCCAAAACGCCCCGCGAAATCAGCCACGGGCATGATTTCCAGCAGCGTCACGCCCAGCCGCGCCAGTTCGGGCAAGCGTTCGGTTGCTGATCGGAAAGTGCCTTCCGGCGTCAAGGTGCCGATGTGCATTTCATAAATGACCAAACCGGATCGGGTGACCCCGCTCCAGTTTCGATCGCGCCACGGGTAGGCGGAAGGATCGATGATTTGCGAGGGCCCATGCGGCCCCTGCGGTTGAAAACGCGACGCCGGATCGGGAAATTCTCCGGAATCGATTTGGAATTTGTAACACATGCCAGGTGCGGCCTGCGGGCAATGGCCCGAAAAGTAACCTCCCGCTTCCGGTGCGAGCGCCCATTGCGCCACGGCAGTGTTTGACGTTGCGCTGGAAAATAATTGGACTTTGACCCGCTTCGTGCGCGGCGCCCAAACTCGAAAATCAACTCCGCCCTCTCGAAGCACTTCCGCTCCGATCGGCAAAGCGCGATGGCGACGGGTACTCTCGGGCGTCAAAACGGGTCGCGGTTCCATCCTCTGACGTCAAGGTCCCAACAGTTTTTCCTCATGATTTGGATCGACTGGCTGATCGATGGGAGCAACATGGACTCGCGCGGGAGGAGAGCTTTCGTCATCGGGATGACGGTTTGCATGCTCTTCCCGGACAGAAGCCTGGCCAGCCTTGGTTCCCACAGCACCCCTTAAATCACTCGAGCCACACTCCAGGGAGGATTTTGTTGTTCATACAAATCCTCCGCCGCATACCAATGGCCGTGCTCCCATTGAAACATGCAGGCATCTGAAACCCGTCCCCGCTCCGCGCATTGCAGCCGCTCGGTTTCGGCAATCCGATGCGCTTTCTCCCAGGAAGACGCTTCCCCGATCAACCCTCGGACCGGGCTATGCACGATAAATCGCTCGCTGGCATTGACCTCTTTATCTGATATCCATCCGCTATATCTCATCGAATCAATCCGGCGGCTCCTTCAAGTTCAGGTATCGGAGCCGACAGTCCAGAACAGCATGGCATACAATGAAACCGTTGCTACCGGGCTGTTCACGGATTTTCAGGTCGTGCAATACCTGATCCAAGACCGGGGCGCCAAAACGCAAACGACCAAACGGGTCAGTTCTTGGTATTAACCTATCGGCGTCGCGAGCAGTCTCCTGTGTCTGACCAGACCCCAAAGGGGTCAGTTCTTGGTATTGAGCTATCGGTGCGGGCAGGCTGCGCGCGGAAACTGCCTTGACCTTGCAATGGATAGCGGAGCGATTGCGCATGATGGGGACACCCAGCTAGGCTAGGTGAATCACTTGCTTTATCGCCAGCGCAACCCCAAAAGGGAAGCGAGTTGTCAATATCAAGAACTGACCCCTTTTGAGTTCCCGAACTGACCCCTTTCTGACCCCTTTCGTTACCGCCACTGCAAAACACGCCGCCCCGCGCAAAAGGATTGCGGCGATTGGTTGCCAACGTATCGTTGGGGCTCGAGCCCAATGCCGGTGAACCGTTTCATCCTTGCCATCTTGCGCAAGCCAATGCCCCGCGTTCCAAACGCCAATGCCTCTGGCCACGCAACAGTTGGCTTCCCTCTCGAACGACCGATTAGCAGGCCGTTTCAAACTCCGCACGCATGCAGGAATGGCGCGGCAGCCGCCGTTTTCTTGTGCGCCTTAATTGCGATCGGTTTGCGCATCGATGAAGTTCAGGCGGCCGATGGGCAACGGCAAGGCAAGCCATCGGGCGTGCCCACCGAAACTCAGCCCTTCGAATTCACGCGTTTGATTGCTCATTGGGCAGGCTACGCGGATTCCGGCTATCTTTCGTTTGTCGAGGATGCCAAACCGGAAATTGCCCAAGTCGGTTTCTACGGCGCGCATTTCTGGAGCCTGGCCGATACTCCCTTTGGCAATGGTTACCCGGCGCATCTGCCTGTCCGCGGCCATCGCGAATGCGGCGAATGGTTCCGCCGGCTCAATGAGCATTTGCATCTTCGCGGGGTCAAAGTGGTCGGACATCTCAATGTAAAATTCCTCGTGGGCGATCCCGACAGCGCGGAAGGACCGCGCGGGTTCTTTCGGTTTTATCGGGATCAATGGGACGAGAAAACGCTCGGCGCAAAGCCGGTGGCCGATCCGGTTGATTTGCTCGAGAAGGACAAATCGGGGAAGCCCATCGCTAATCAGAATTACAGCATTGGAGGGATGCGCGAATACTGGGCTTGCCTGAACAATCCGCACTGGCGCCAGGTGTTGAAGGCTTGGGTCCGCTCCGCGATTGAACGCGGTGTGGACGGTTTGATCGCGAATTACTTTTACCGACACGATTGCCACTGTTCCCACTGTGTGATGGCGTTCAAGAGTTACTTGCGCGAACGATTCACCGCCGAACAACTGCGCCAGCAGTTCGGCATCACCGATCTTTCAGCCCACGCGTTCGAGGAGATTGTCGCCTGGCACGATCCGGCGCGATCCACACCGCTCCGGCGTGAGATGCTCCGTTTTTCGCAGATCGCCAACAAACTGGCTTTCGACGAAGTTTTCCGGCAATTCGGCCGCTCGCTGAAATCCGATTTGATCGTGGCGCAATGGAATCACCTGGGAGATTTCAACCAGATCAATGGCGACGAACGGTGCCTCCTGCCGGATTCAATGTGGAGCAAAGGCGAAGATTATCTCTGGTACAGCACTGGCGATGCGGCGAATCGAACCGATTTGGCCGCGGGAATTCTGGGAGAAGGCACATTGCAAGCCCGCTACATCCGCGGCGCCTCGAATGACAAACCGTTCACACTCGGCAAATACGAAAACGTTCGCATCCGCGCAGCCATTGCCGAACTGGCTGCCAACGGCGGCGCGCCCATGGGTTTTTACACGGCGTTCGAAGATGCGGAAGCCCGGCTGGAAATTATGCGTTACTACGGATTTCTCAAACGCTACGAATCACTCTATCGCGGCAACCGCACCGCCGGGGAAGTGTTGTTGCTTTTTCCGCGCAGTCGTGTGCATGCGGGAGAGGTCGCGAGCGTCGGCCGCTTTAAGGAATGGGGGAAACGGCTGCTCGATGCGCATGTGCTCTTCGACGTGCTGCCGGACGACCGGTTGAATTCGGAAACGCGCGCCGGCTATGACCTCGTGATCCATCCTTCCGACGAAAGCCTCGATGTTGCCAAGGTGCTCGGACAAGTCGAACGCCTCACGAGCCGTTTTCAAGCGCCAACAACGGTGCGCGTGTCTGCGTCTCGACCGGCTACAGGCGGCGAATTGACATTGCACTTCGTGAATTACAATCGCGCCGAACCGGCTGACAAAAGCCAGCGCGGCAGCGGCATCAAAGACGAGAAGCCGCTGGCGGCGGCGCCCTTCTCGGCGT
>JBFMDG010000056.1:0-17884 GCA_040754135.1 Verrucomicrobiota bacterium | reverse complement strand
GCTGCGGGTCTCAGACTCGCGCGCCGCGTGCCGGAGCGCGGCTTTGCAAGCCGCAGCATGTGCCGGTGCTCAAGTCGCTCTCCGATTCCTCAGACGTATCGCAGTTGCCAAGCTGCTGCGGGTCGCAGACCCGCGCTCCGCGCTCCGGATATCGGGCAGATTTCCAAGAAACAATTGCCACAGCGGGGCTGGCATGCATAGATTTCCGGGCATGGTTCAGACGATGGTCAGCCGCGAGGCAGAGGCCGATGTCTCCACGGGCCAAGGCGAATATGTCCGAGCGTATCGTTGGATGCTCCTCGCGCGCATCCTCGACGAAAAGTTTGCCAGCTTGTATCGCGGCGGCAAAATGCATGGGGGAGTTTTTCTGGGCAAAGGACAAGAAGCTTTGAGCGTGGCGATTGGCCTTAAACTCCGTCAAGGCGATGTTTTCGCCCCGCTCATCCGCGATACAGCGGGCCGGCTCGCTTTTGGCGAACCGATTCTCGATGCGGTCCGCACTTATCTCGGATCGCCTTTGGGCCCGATGCGCGGCCGCGATGGCAATGTGCATCGCGGACGTCCGCGGGACGGGCTGTTGCCAATGATCAGTCATTTGGGAGCGATGATATCGGTGGTTAACGGCGCATTGATGGCGAAAAGGTTTCAAGGGATCGAGCAGGTGGTGGGGGCCACGTGCATTGGGGAGGGGGGCAGTTCCACGGGCGCTTTTCACGAGGCGTTAAACCAGGCCGCGGTCGAGAAACTGCCGCTGATCGTGGTTCTGGCCAACAACCAATACGCTTATTCCACTCCCACTTCGCGCCAGTTCGCCTGCCGAAGTTTGGTCGAAAGAGCCGCAGGCTATGGCATGGGCGGATGCGAAATCGATGGCACCGATTTGCGCGTCACGCTCGATGCGCTTGGCCGCGCCATTCAACTGGCCCGGAGCGGCGGCGGACCGCAACTGATCGTTGCCAATCTGCTCCGCCTTTGCGGGCATGGTGAACACGATGATTCCAGCTACATCGATTCGAATTTGCGCCAGTCGCCGCTGGGACGCGATTGTTTGCGGGTGGCGGAGGAATTCATTTTCGAACAGCAGTGGGCCGACCGCGCCACGCTCGAAGAATGGCGTCAGGAAGAAACAATGAAAGTGGAAGAAGCCGTGGCCACGGTGCAGCGCGAAGGCAGTCCGGATCCGTACCAGGAGACCTGGTGCGCACTGGCCTCGAGGCATTTGAGTGATTCACAGCATGAGCGCGGATAAAAGCATTACCTACCTCGAAGCCATTCGCGCCGCCCAGGCCCGCGCTCTGGCCGAAGATCCGCGCGTTTACATTTACGGGCAGGACGTGGGGGATTTTGGCGGGGCCTTTAAAGCCACGAAAAACCTGGCTCAGGAATTTCCCGGACGCGTCATCGATGCTCCGATCAGCGAAGACGCGATTGTCGGTTCGGCAATTGGGGCGGCGATCAATGGCATGCGGCCGATTATCGAAATGCAGTTCGCCGATTTTTCGACCATTGGCTTTAATCAGATCGTCAACCATGCGGCGACCTATCATTGGCGCACCAATGTGCCCTGCCCGATTACGGTTCGCTTGCCGTGCGGCGGCACTTCCGGCAGCGGACCGTTTCACAGCCAAACCATGGAATGCATCTACGCGCATTATCCCGGATTGATCGTGCTGACTCCGGCGACGGTGGAAGATGCGTACAGCATGTTACTCGAAGCGGTCGCGATTGATGACCCGGTGATTTTTTGTGAACACAAATATTTGTATTACCACCTGAAAGCCGAGCGGCTCCCGACCGAGGCGATGCCGGTGGGCAAAGCCCGCATTGCGCGGGAAGGTCGCGACATGACCATCGTGGCTTACAGCGCCATGGTGCACGAAGCGCTGGCCGTGGCGCAGGAATTGGCCGTGGAAGGCACCGAAGTCGAAGTGGTCGATCTCCGCAGCGTTAAACCGCTCGATACCGATACCGTCATGGCGTCGGTGGCGCGCACTGGGCGGCTGCTCTGCGTGGGGGAATCGTGGCCGTGGGGCGGCGTTACCGCCGAAGTCGTGTCGCGCGTGGCCAGCGAAGGCTTTGCCTTGCTGGATGCGCCGCCGCAGCGGTTGAATGCGAAAGATACCCCGGTGCCATTTCATCCAAATCTTTGGGCGGCGCATCGCCCGACGGCCCATAGCATTGCCATCGCCGCCAGAAACCTGCTTCGAATGTGACGTATGCCACAAATCCCGATTATCATGCCGCAATTGGGCGAGTCGATCGCCGAGGCCACGGTGGTGAGTTTTCTCGTCAATGTGGGTGACACCGTCCAGGCCGATCAGGACGTGATGGAAGTGGAGACGAACAAAGCCACGATGACCGTGACCTCGCCCTGCCCTGGCCGCGTGCATCAGGTGCTGGCGAAATTGAACGAGAGTTATCCCGTCGGCGCCGTGCTCGGTTATCTGGAAGTCAGCCAGGACGACGCGGTGCGACTCGGGCTGGATACGCCGGCCACTCCAGGGACATCGCCTCGGGAGGAATCATCGCAAGCCTTTGGCAGCGCACCGAGTAACGGCAATAAGAAAGGGGTGGAACCAACGGTGCGAGGGTTGCCCGTCCCGGCCCATGCGTCCGGGGCGAGTTACATGTCGCCTCGAATGAAAGCGCGCATGAACGAACTCGGATTGCATGCCGCCGACCTCGCGGGGATCGCAGGCAGCGGCGCGGCCGGGCGCGTGACCATTCAGGATTTCGAAATTTTCCTCGCCAACCTCGAGAAACACCAGCTCAGTCCAGCTTCGAGCATGCGCGTCGCCGTGGCCGATGCCATGCGGCGGAGTTGGACGCGCCCGCTGGCGACAGTTGGATTGCCCATTGCTCTCGACGCGTTGCTGGCGCATCGCAAAACGTGCAACCCCAAACCAGGGCCGGCCTTGTATGCCTTGCGCGCATTGGCCATCGCCCTTTCGGAGAACAGCGCTCCCGCCGGGCGACTCGTGGGAAACAAGATCGTCCATCCGCCGGCGATCGATGTCGGTTTTGCCGTGGAAGCTGAAGATGGCGTGCTGGTGCCGGTGCTGCGCCAGGCTGACAAACGGCCGCTTGCGGAATTGGTCTCTCGCTACAACGAACTGGTGGAACTGGCGCGACAACGGCGGCTGCCTGCCGATGCCACCGGCGGTTCGATTGCCACGGTGACCAATTTCGGCACGTTCGGTTTGACGTTTGCCACGCCGATTCCATTGCCGGAGCAGACGCTGGTGTTGGGCCTCGGCGCGGGACGCGTGGTGCCGAGTTGGGACGCGGGGAAGAATCAGTTTATGCCGGTGACGGAAGCGAATTTGACTTTGAGTTTTGATCATCGCGTGCTGGATGGCGGAGCGGCCGGACGTTTGCTGGCGCGTGTGGCGGCGCTGATGAGCCGGCCTGATTCGCTCTGACCGGTGAAGGCCACCGACAAATTCACAGTTTTGGAAAGGGCAGCTCGATGAAATTTGGCGCGCACATGTCCACAAGCGGCGGCATCTGGAAAGCGCTCGAACGCGGCCTCAGCATTCAATGCGAGAGCGTGCAAATCTTTGTGAAGAATAATATGCAATGGGCGGGGCGCGCATTCACAACCGCGGAAGTGGGGCAATTCGAAGCGCAGCGCAAGCTTTGCAAGTTCTCCTGCATTTTCGGCCACACCGGTTATCTCATCAATCTGGGAGCACCGCCATCGCCGAACCGCGAAAAGTCCCTTCAATCGCTCATCCAGGAAATGGAATTGGCCGCATCGCTCGGTTTGCCATTTCTCGTGCTGCATCCCGGAGCGCATCTCGGTGACGGTGAAGAAAAAGGCATTGAACGAATTGTTGCGGGACTCGATGAGGCTTGCCGGGCCACCCGCTCGTCAAAGGTGCGGATTGCTCTCGAAAACACCGCCGGCCAGGGGACCTGCCTGGGAAACAAGATCGAGCATCTCGCCCGTATCTTTGATCGCGTGCAATCTCCGGAACGACTCGGCGTCTGTCTCGATACCGCGCATTTCTTTGCGGCCGGTTATGACCTTCGACAGCCTCCAGGCTGGGACACCGCCATTGGCGAGGTCGAATCGATGCTGGGCCTGAAGCAAATTGTGGCGTTTCATTTGAACGATTCAAAAACCGATCTCGGTTCGCGCGTCGATCGCCACGCCGGCATCGGCCAGGGAAAAATTGGCCGCGAAGCATTCCGTCACATCGTCAATGATCCGCGATTTGAAAATCACCCCGCTTGCCTCGAGACCCCCAAGTCAGAGGACATGCACGAGGACGTCGAAAACCTCGCCGTGCTCCGGTCGTTGATGCGCGCCTCGAACAGCACGGCAAAAAGAACAGCAAAACCGCCGAAGTCTCGAAAATAAATTCGGCCTGTGATTCGAGGCACGCTGAAGGGACATTTTTTTCGAAAGGTTTTTACGGACCAGATCTGACCAGACCGCAGCATCCGCTAATTTGATTGACTCGCCGTCAGGGCTGGCCTACGAGTGACCCTGCGTCCGAAAACAAGCGATCTGGAGCAAATGATTATGAACGATCCGCAATCTGGCACTCTTCTTTTGGAATCCGATCTCACCTGCACGAAATGCCACACCGAAAATGCCCCGGGCGCGGCCGTTTGCGTCGAGTGCGGACGCCATCTGCTGGTGCATTGCCGGCATTGCGGGCATCCCAATGATCGAGCCAATGCGCGCTGCACCGAATGCCGAACCCAACTGCATTGGCGCTGGCCTGCGCGCTGGAAACCAGCCCGGGCCCGCAAATGGGTGCGGCCTGTGGAAATCTTCGTCGCCACGGTCGCTGTCCTTCTCACCGTCAAAGGAATCATCCTCATTGCGGAAATGAGAACTCCGGAACGCCCCACGGCTCCTGTTCAACCGGTCTTTGTGGTTCAGGATCGGCTTTAGATTGCGAAGAAGTTTGCGACAAAGATTGCGACGAAGGTTGCGAGAAGATTGCGACAAAGGTTGCGACGTTTGCGGGGAGGTTTATTGAAGGGGGCGCTGGAACCGCAGTGATCGCGATGGCGATCCGCGGCAGTCAACCTGGCGGCCAGCTCAGGTGGCGGCCGCCCAAAATGTGACAATGCAAATGAGGCACGGATTCTCCCGCGTCTGGTCCGTTATTGATCACCAGGCGGTAGCCACTTTGTTTGTAGCCGAGTTTTTCCGCGATCTCCGCGGCTTTGAGCAGCAAATGCCCGAGCACCTGGTGGTCGGCCGGTTTCGCTTCGGCGATGCGTGGGATGACTTTTTTAGGAATGACCAGGACATGGAGCGGCGCGACCGGTTTGATATCGCGGAACGCCAGCACGAGGTCATCTTCATACACGATCTGTGCGGGAATCTCGCGGTCCACAATTTTTTCGAACAGCGTTTTGCTCATGCCTGAAATTTTTCCTTTACCGCATTGGCAGGTCAATTCGGAAAGGGGGCTGATGATCCTGCGCCAGGCAATGCCTTGAACCGGAGGCTGCGACCGGCGGAGCTTTGTTGTGAATTAACGCGGCTCCAATTCAATGTTCAGTTCCCCGGCGCGGTCCAGTCGCTGAATTTCCGCGGTGTAACCCTGGCGGAATGTCGGGTATTTGAACGTATAACCGAGTTCCATTTTCAGTTTGCGGTTGCTGACTTTTTTGTGGGTGAGGCCGCGCTTGCGATCGGGGTTTTCCGGTTCGTTGGAAACCGGCGGCATCCATTTGCCGAGAGTTTCGGACAACCAGCGGAAGAAATGAATTTGCGCGACCGGTTCCTCATCGACCACGTTGTAAATTTCTCCGGGACGACCGTTGCGCAACGCGGCGAGAATCACGCCCACGAGATCGTCCAGGTGAATCATATTCAGGAAGCGTTCGCCTTTGCCGGAAATGCGCGCCTCGTTTTTCAGATACTGCAAAAACAAATGACCGCGGTCCGGCCCATAAATGCCGGCCACACGCAAAATGATTGCGGGAAATTTTTTTTGCTGAAAGGCCTCGAACAATAACCGCTCTGTCTGCACCAGAATCTGACTGGTCTCGCTCGATGGCTCGGTCGGACTGGATTCCTTGACCAGGGAACCATCGCTCTGCCCGTAAACACTCGTGCTGCTCGTGTAGATGAATTTCTTCGGCGGCGAGTGGCCCAGCCAATCGATCAAATGCCGCGTCCCCTCGAGATAAACTTGCCGATAAGCTTCCGCACCCCCGCGGGTGGACGAGACCAAATTGACGACCCAATCGAATGGGCCGGGAATTTTTTCGAGATCGGCGCGACGCGTCACATCGGCCTGGATGAATTGAATTCCAGCGCTTTTGAGGACTTCAGCGGCGTCGGTTGTGCGGCGCACGCCAGAGACCTCATGCCCCTGGCGCACGAGTTCGGCGCCGAGCGGAATTCCGGCGTAACCACAACCCAAAATCAAAACACGCATGGGAACAACTTAACGGTAAGGGCTGCGTGGCGTCACTTGGAAAGAGAGGAAAGTGAGGATTGCGCTCGGGCGTTTGCGGTGTAGTTTGTGCCTGTTTTCCAGGATCGCATTGGCAGGTTTCAACCGCCGGTTGGCTGTTCGAACAACGGATGCGCGCCGGGAAAGTCCTGGCACTATGACCCAAACGAGCATGACAGATCACGACCACGCCCCATGCGAGGCCTCGGCCTCTGTGGATGTGGCGGTCGCGGACCTTTGGTCACGCCGCCGTCCTTCCGCAGGCCTGCCCGAGTTGCTCGCTCCTGCCGGCGATTGGGAATGTGCCCGCGCGGCTGTCGAGAATGGCGCCGATGCGATTTATTTCGGGCTCGAAAAATTCAACGCCCGGATGCGCGCGCATAATTTTACGGAAGCCGATCTGCCCAAGCTGATGGAGTTTCTGCACCGGCGCGGGGGCAAAGGTTACGTGACGTTCAACACGCTGGTTTTTGCCAACGAAATCGAGGAAGCGGAGCAATACCTCAAGACAATCATCAGCGCTGGAGTCGATGCGGCCATTGTCCAGGACGTGGGCATTTGCCGTCTGATCCGCCGGCTCTCGCCAGATTTCCCGATTCATGCATCGACTCAGATGACCATTACGAGCGCGGCCGGCGTTGAATTCGCGCGGGAATTGGGATGCAACCTGGTAGTGTTGGCGCGCGAATGTTCGATTCAGGAGATTGAAAAAATTCAGGCGGCGAACGAATTGGGACTTCCTTCCGGAGCGGCTGGATCCACTTCAAGTTTGCCATTGGAAGTTTTTGTTCATGGCGCTCTTTGCGTGGCTTATTCGGGTCAATGCCTGACCAGCGAAGCGCTGGGCGGACGCTCGGCCAACCGCGGTGAATGCGCCCAGGCTTGCCGCATGCCCTATGAACTGATCTCGGATGGCGCGCGCGTTTCCCTCGGTGATCGCCGCTATTTGTTGAGCCCGCAAGATCTGGCCGGGCTGGAGGTTCTGCCCGAATTGATGCGCGCCGGCGTGGCTTCGTTTAAAATTGAAGGGCGCTTAAAGAGCCCCGAGTACGTAGCCAACATCACACGCGCTTACCGGAAAGCACTCGAGAAAATCGAATCGGCATTGCCTTTCGAACCCAAAATGGATTCGCAAGCGCCGATGGGCCATTCTCCGATTCAGAAGCACGTTCAACAATCGCGTTACGATCTCGAAATGGCCTTTTCCCGCGGCCTCTATAGCGGCTGGTTGCGCGGCAACAACAATCAGAAACTCGTGCACGCGCGCTTCGGCAAGAAACGCGGGGTGTTTCTCGGAGAAGTTCGCCGGGTGGCGGGTGAAAAAGTTTTCCTGCGCCTGACCGCTCCGCTCAAACCGGGCGATGGAATTGTTTTCGATTCCGGTCATCCGGAGGCGGAAGAGGAAGGCGGCCGCGTTTACGAAGTGCAACCCGTGCGCGGGGCCGCTAATGAAGTGGCCCTGTCATTTGGCCGCGGCGCCATTCAATTCGAACGCGTTCATGCCGGCGACAAAGTTTGGAAAACCAGCGATCCCGAACTGGATCGCCGTTTGCGCCAGACCTTTGCCGGTGATCAAGCGCATTTCCAGCGTCCCATTCGCATCGAAGCGCACGGCAAAGTAGGCGAACCGCTCATCCTTCTCGTCCGGGACGACCTCGGCCACCTGGTGAAAACGCAATCGAACATGCCCCTGGTTCGCGCGGAGAAGCGTCCGTTGACGAGCGCTTTGTTAACCGAGCAACTGGGCCGTTTGGGTGGAACGCCTTTCCGCCTGGCAGATTTGGTTCATCAAATCGAAGGCGACGCGCTCCTGCCGCTGAGCGAATTAAACCGGTTGCGTCGTGATTTCGTGGCGCAGCTCGAACAACAACGCGCGCGGCCGAAACGCTGGCAATTTCATCCACAAATCGAACGGCAAGTTCACCTCCGCACGGTTGCGACCGGAAAGCATTCCTCGGAAAAAACTCCCGCGTTGATCGTGTTGGTTCGTTCACTGGGACAATTGGAAGCAGCTTGGAACGCCGGGATTCGAACCCTCTATTGCGAATTCGAAGATCCGAAGAAATACCGCGAGGCGGTGACCCGGTTTCGCCACTGGCAGAGTACTTCCCGTTCGTTGGATCAAAGTGAGATCTGGGTGGCGCCGCCGCGCATTTTCAAAATGGGCGAAGATTGGATTTTGAAGCAAGTGCTCGCTTCGGGCGCCGACGGTTACATGGTCCGCAACTACGACCATTTGAAATCGTTCGAGCAGGTGCGGCGGATTGGCGATTTTTCTTTGAACGTGGCCAATCCTTTAACGGCGGAATATTTCATTCAGCGTTTCGGACTTGAACGTGTCACGGCCTCCTATGATTTGAATGTGGCGCAATTGGAAGCCTTGCTGAAAGCCGCGCCGGCGGATTGGTTCGAGATCACGCTTCATCAACACATGCCGATGTTTCACATGGAGCATTGTGTCTTTTGCGCGTTCCTGTCGAACGGCACGGATTACCGGAATTGCGGACGGCCTTGCGACCGGCACGAGGTCCGTCTCCGGGATCGCGTGGGAGCGGAGCATCCCATCAAGGCCGATGTCGGATGCCGCAACACCGTCTTCAATGCGGTCGCGCAAACCGGTGCGGAATTCCTGTCACGCTTCCTGGCGTTGGGCGCGCGGCGATTTCGCCTTGAATTCCTGAACGAAACTCCGGCTGAAGTGGAGCAAACGCTCGCTTGCTATCAGAAGCTCTTGCGCGGAGAAATCAGCGGAGCGCAACTCTGGCGCGAATTGAAGTTGATCAACCAGCTCGGAGTCACGCGCGGACAACTGGAGCGTTCGCGCTGAGTTAGTGACTCGACCATGGGGTAGAACTCAGATTGTGCTCTCCCACGATTGGTTCACTGGAGTTTATCCTTTCGGCCTTCGCTTGTCAGAGACCTTGTCGAAAACTTTGTCGAGAGGGGAAATCTGGTCCATTGCCAAAATCGGATGACTGCGATGCGGCATGGATTCTGAGAATGAGAGTGGGTTCGATTCGACAAAGATTTCGATGAAGTTTTTGAGGAAGATTTCGACATGATTTTCGACAAAGATTTTCGACGAAGTTCCGGGGGAGGTCAGTGTTTGCGCCGGCAGTTTTGCTCACTGGATGCAGAGGATGAATTGACTTTTAAATGATCTTGTCGATTTTTTGGGCATGGAAAACAAAAACCGGCTCGTCCAAGGACACTTTCTCGTCATTCATTCCCTCCTCATTGCAATCATCGCGGCTGCCCATGGCATTTCCGCCGTGGCCGCCCAGCTCAAATCGGTGCGCGTGACCGGAAGCTTGGCGCAACCGCTTTTTCTGTGCGCACCGCCCGGCGACCAGAATCGGCTTTTTATCGTCGAGCAGAACACGGGGCGCATTCGCATTTTCGATCGTCCTTCGAACCGCGTTTTGACCACGCCGTTTCTCACCGTGAGTGGGCTCACCACCACAGGCGAACGCGGTTTGCTTGGATTGGCCTTTCATCCGGATTACGCGGCGAATGGGTTTTTTTATGTGAATTACACCGGCACGGGCGGGCGCACCGAGATTGCGCGATTCAAAGTGCGCGATGATCCGGCAACATCGAACACAGCCGATCCAGCCAGCCGCACAGTGCTGCTGACTTACAATCAGCCGGAATCCAATCACAATGGCGGATGGCTCGGCTTTGGTTTGGACGGTTACCTCTACATCAGCTCGGGCGATGGCGGCGGCGGCAACGATCGTCATGGCGCGATTGGCAACGGACAAGACCGCACCAGTTTGCTCGGCAAGATTCTGCGCATCGATGTCAACTCTGGCGCGCTCTACGGCATTCCCGATGGGAATCCGTTCAAAGGCCATTTAACCTTTCGCAATGAAATCTGGGCTTTTGGACTGCGAAATCCGTGGCGTTGCAGCATCGATCGTCAAACCGGCGATTTGTGGATCGGGGACGTCGGCCAGAGCGCGCGCGAAGAAATTGACTTCAATCCCGCGGGAGTGGGCGGCCTGAATTTCGGCTGGCGCCCGCGCGAAGGGTTCATTCAAAACCCCGCTTATGATGGAAGTCCTTACCCGTTGGAAAACCCGTTAACCACGGCGACCAACCCGGTGCATGATTACGGCCGCGGTCTGGGCGTGAGCGTTACGGGCGGATATAGGTATCGCGGAGCGGCGATGCCGTCATTGCGCGGGACCTATTTTTTTGCGGATTACGGATCGGCCCGCATCTGGAGTTTCACTTTCAATGGCACGAGCATCGCCAACCTTCAGGAGAGGACCGCCGAACTGAATTCCAATCCGGTGCGCATCGGAAACATCTCTTCGTTTGGCGAAGATGCGGAAGGAGAAATTTACATTTGCGACTATGCGGACGGGGAGATTTACAAAATTGTGTCCGCGTTCACGGCGCCAACCATCACGCAACCGAGGATATTCGAGCAGGACTTTCTTTTCGAATTTGCCACGCAAGCCGGTCAGCCCTACACCGTGGAATTCAGTGAAACTTTGCCTCCGGGAAATTGGCAGGTCGTGACCAACATTCCAGCGGGGGCGGTCAACGGCACTGCCCAGATCAGCACCCCACTGACCGGGACACAGCGTTTTTTCCGAGTCATCACACCTTGACGGCCCGGCCAATGAATCCTTTCGAATACCGATCGAGTCATTCGAGGAATGGCTGGAACGTCGCACCGGCCGCTTACTTTTTCTCCTCTTTCTTTTCTTCCTTTTTCTCCTCGTCCTTTTTGGCGATGAGGTTGAGTTCAAGGCCGGAGACCACCTGGAGCTGAGGCAACGATTGTTTTAGACTGGCAATGCCATTGGTGGTGACTTTGGTTTGCCACACGTAAAGATTGTTCAGATTTTTCAATCCCTTGAGATTCTCGAGGCCGGCATCGGTCACTGGCGTGCCATACAAATTCAAATAGGTAAGGTTCGTCAGCCCTTTCAGGTGAACGAGGCCTTTGTCGGTAAGGCCGGTTTGCTCGAGGTGCAGCCGTTCAAGCCAAATCAGGTTTTTGAGCGCGGCCAAACCCCCATCGGTGATGCGCGTGCTGGCCAAATTCAAATCGACCAGGCTCAGCACATCTTTCAAGGGCGCAATGGCGGCATCGGTTACATTCGTGCCTTGCGGGCGGAAATTGGCTTCGCGCCAATTCACATTCATGGCGATCGGCCGAACATCAACGCCGATTTTGGCGATGGCTTGGATTGCTTTTAATTCGTTGGCGCTCGGTTTGATATCCGCCGGACGATTGGAGACTGGAGTCGTGGCCGGCTTCGACGCCACACCGGCGGCGTCATCGGGCCAAACCGCGCCTTGTTTGACCCAATTCGTAAGCAGCTCGATCTGCTCCTTGGTCAACGGATCGCCTTCGTTCGGCATGATGTCATCGTCGCCCGCGGGCAGGCCAATGCGCCGGACCAACTCGCTTTTTTCAGGATCGCCAGGAACGATATTGGTGCCTTTCAACGCCTCCGCCTTCAAATCGAGCCGGAGCTTGCCCTTTTGTTTTTCCGGGCCGTGACATTTGATGCAGGATTTTTCGAGAATGGGTTGGATGTCCTTCTTGAAATCGACTTTGTCCGCGGCGAGCGCGCTGATGATCGAGCAAAGAGACAGAGCAGTGAGCCGTAGGATCGCAGTTTTCATAGGCATGAAGGCATTCAATTTCAAAGTGTCGTTTCGGCCAGGAACTGGCCGGGGATCATGACGCGTTGGATTGTATCCGCCAGCGCGGTGATTTCAAAGGTTAAGTTGGGGCAACTTCGAAATCCCCCGAAATCCGCCATTGCGATTTAAGAAAGGCATGACTCGCGCCAATGCCGGATGCTCCGACAAGGCCAAGGTTTTTACAAACTTGGGGAAGCGTTTGAGATTCACTTGCTTTGATTTGAACACCGCTTCCAAAGGCAAGGCGACACGGCCGACACCGGCGACATTCGACCGACTGCGGAAGCCACTTGACTTCGGTCGATGGACCCAGCCAACTTACGCGGTTCATCAAAATTCCACCTTGACCATGAAAACACGCGCTTCGGGTCGGTTGATCAAAGGATTCACTCTCATTGAACTTTTGGTGGTCATTGCCATCATCGCAATTCTAGCGGGCATGTTGTTGCCAGCATTGGCTCGAGCCAAACTCAAATCGCACTCGATCAAATGTGTCAGCAATCTCAAGCAGATCGGGCTGGCGAATTTCATGTATTTCAGCGACGAGAACAAACCGGTGCATTACGATCCATGGCCCGATTTGTGGATGAAGCTGTTAATGGACAAATACCAGGCAATTAAGCAGGTGCGCTTTTGCCCGACGGCGCCGGAACGTTCTGCGGCAGCATTACGCCGGGATCAATCGCCCGAAGGCTGGGTGAATCGAGCATGGCTGGTATTTTCGGGATCGCCCACAGGCTTGTCAGCCTACCAGGGCAGTTATGCCTTGAATGGCTATCTGTACACGAAAAGCCCCTACGGCGATCCGCGCCACATGTTCACTTCGGAAGCGGATATCAAATTTCCGGTGAAGACCCCTTTCTTTGCCGATGCCATCTGGGTGGATGCCTGGCCCGGAGAAAACGATATGCCGGCGCGAAACCTCATGGACGGCGACAAATTTTCCGGTGGCGGCTTGTCGCGCATCGCGATTCCGCGCCATGCCGCATCGAGCAAAGCGGCGGTTAAGAATTTTAATCCCAGAGACCGTCTGCCGGGCTCAGTCAACATTGGGTTTGCTGACAATCACGCCGAGAGCGTGCGGTTGGAAGATCTGTGGAAGCTTTACTGGCACAAGAATTGGAATCCACCAGCGAAACGTCCCGGTACCTGAGTTCTTTTTGCGGAGTTAGCGCCGCGCACGTGTCCTACTTTTGGAACTGCATTCGACCAGGAGACGGCTCCGCCGCCCTCGATTAATGGCTCAACGCAAAGCTGCGCCGGATGAGCGCGCGCTGCAGGCCCCAGTAGAAAATCGCGGCCAAAAGCCATTGGAAGAACAGGGCGCGCCAGAAAATTTTCGAAGCGAGGTTTTCTAAATCACCCGGCGAAAAAAAAGAAAATTGCGCGATGGCCGAGAGCACGAACGGCAGTGCGAGCGTGAAGAAACCCGTCGCCAGCCAGGCCATGATCGCATTCAATCGCGCCATCGATGCCCGCAATCCCACCACTGGCAACAGCAGATAACTCGAAGCAAACAACGCCATGAAAAATTTCTTCAGCCAATGCTGGTCGTGACCGGGTTGATACCAATCAAACGAGAAGAGGCTGACGTTCCGAAATAAAATCAACCAGGCCAATAGGAAAACCATCGTCGCGGGAAGGAATTGTCCCCAAATGCCGCGGAGCCGTCCCCGAATGATTTGGCCGACGCGCAAAGGAGAAACCAGGAGCAATTCCAACGCGCCCGATTCGCGTTCGCGTCGAAAACTCGCCGACGCCGTGAAGGCCATGCTCAGAAGCAGCAGCCAGCCAATAAAAAACTGGCCCGACCAGAGATTCGAAAGATTGGGATCCATGACGAGCATGCATTCGACGATGATGATGCCGAGGCACCAGCCCCATTGTGTGAGGCGCGCGCTCCAGGAGTAACGTTGCAACCAGCCGATCGGGTTGCGATTAAGATTGCGGTGCATCGAACGCTGCAATCGAGCGCGCCAGAAGCGCGGCGTGCAAAAAGCTTGCAATAACCAGCGCTTTTCTTTGGAAGCGGGAGCATCGCGCCAGCATCGGCGCACCCGCCAGGCCGCCACGGCCAGCGCCAGCGTCATCAGCAGAAACGAAAACGGAATGGCGAAGACGGCGAGTTTAAGAAGGAAATTGAGAGTCGCTTTGGGAAATCCAACGGCGATGGCGTTCCAGGTCGATGTGGCCTGGCCACGGCCGGAACCAAAAAAGCCATAATCGCTGGTGAGCACGCCCGTGCTCAAACCGAACAACATCGTGGTGCGATCCTGCACGTTCATATTCCAGAGATTTGCCCACATCACATCGAGCAGTTGCGGTCCACCCATGCCCCAAAAAACCGGCCGCCCGCCGGACGCCGAAACGCCCCACCAAAAGCCGAGATAAATCAGCACCAAGAACAGGTAACGCAGCCCCAGGCTGAAAAGGAGCGCGAGCAGATAAGCCTTGATCCAATCGCGGCTGAAGCTCGAAGCGGCCAATCCCGCGGCCAGCGCCAGCAGCAGCGAGCTAAAATCAAATCCCAAGGCCAGCACCAAATCCCTCCACGAAACACCACCCAAAATCAAAGGCATCGCCAGTACGGGTAGAAACGAAAGCATCAATACCAGCGCGCGCAGGCCGTGACTGATGACTTTTCCAATGACGATCTCGAAGGCGTTCAATGGCGTGAGAAACAACAGGCCAAGGGTGCCTTCGCGCTTTTCGCGGCTGATGCAATCCGCCACCATCATGGGCACGATGATCCAAATCGTGAGAAAAATCGTGGCGTTGAGCGTGGCGAAAAGCGGGCCGCCCGATTGCATCCGGCCCTCCATCCAATGGCGAATCATCACCAGCCCGAACATAATCACGAGCGCCGAGCCGGCCAGCACGCGGACCCAATAGTTCATCGGGCGCCGCGCTTCCTCATTCAACTCACGCCTGATGACTGGCAACAAAGTCATAACGCGGCTTAGACATGCGCTTCAAACTTTCCTCCTGAACACGCTCACGCGAACCGGCGTCCGAGCGCCTCCCGCCGGCCACATTTCCTCGTGCTGCTTTGGGGAAAAATAATCCTGACTCCGCATCATCGAAGTTGACGGTGTGGTTGATTTAAAATGCCAAAGCCCGTGTTCCCTTTCGAAGACAATTCCAGCGGACCCAATCACGTTTGCTGCCAGATTTCGAGGCTCGCGTTCAGGAAATTTTCAATCTGATCAATGACGGTGGATTGATTGAAATTGCTGATCACTTCGTTTTGCGCGTTCTCGGCCATCTGACAGCGAAGAGCGGGCTGCATTTGCAGTTCCTGCATGCGGGAAGCGAGCTCCGCCGCATCGCCGGGCGTGAAGGTCAGGGCATTCTCGCCGTGGCGAAAGAATTCACGCGCGCCGCCCAAGGAGGATCCGATGACCGGCAATCCACTGGCCATGGCTTCGAGAGGCGTGATGGGAAACGGCTCTTCCTTTTCCGAGGTATAAAGCAAGGCGTCGTGCTGTCGATAAACCGCGGCCAGCTCGCGATTGGTATTTCCCACAGTCAGGAATTCCACGGGAAGCTGGTTGAGAACGACAAACGAGCGGAGCTGAGCGATGTATTCCGATTCCCCTTTTCCGTAGATGTTCAACGTGGCCTTCAAGCCGTTGGCGCGGGCCTGGCGCAAGGCATCGACCGCGGTCATGACGCCGCTACCTTCCGTCAATCGCGCCACCACCAGAAATTTGCGCACCGGCGCTGAAATCGGTTTCAATTCTCCCACGAAAACTTCCGTGGGAATTCCCGGATAAATTACTTCCGCATGACTGACGCGGAATCCAGCCTGTTCCGTGGCGAACTTCAGCGCCTGACTGCAAAAGTAAATGCGTTCGAACCGAAATCCGGCAATCGAGTTCGGCTCGACTTTGGCAATCTCTTCGGGCGTTCCGTAAACGTCGGGCAATCGCTCGAGCCCTTTCATCATGCGCGTGGGCGCGAGTTCGTCGATTCGATTGCGTTGCCCCGACGCTTCCAGCGAGGCGCGCGCGAGGCGCGAAGCCATGGGCAGCTTTTCCTGATTCCACCAGCGCAACCATGGATCCAATCGCACCTCCCGGGCGATCCAGTCGTCGGCCACATCATGCGCGACCGGCAATCTGGAATTGCGAATGGTAAAGACGAGGGATTTGGAGAGACCGATCAGGCTCCAGACGTAAATCAGGTTCGGATCAAAGGTCGAGATGCTTTCGCGCAAGGCCGCGTTGTTATGAATTTCGAGCGCTTTGAGTTCATTGAAGCCGGTCACGAGCGGATGATCGAACACGCCGTTCAGCCAGAGGCGGCGCTCGATTTCCTCGTCGCGCTGTTCGGTGTTCAACCCATGATTGGAAGTGAGCACGCGCACGACATGGCCCCGCTGCCGGAGGGCTTCCACCACTTGCTGGCAGCGGAAATCGAAAGTGCCGGCGTGATGAGGCGGAAATAAGTTGGATAAAACCAGGATTTTCACCGATGCGCACGAGCAGTGTAGGAAGCGGAACCGCATTTGACCAGTCCGATTCTGATTTTTGATTTTGAATTGGGGGGAATTCTCTTTGGTGGAATGCAATCGCACTCCCGGCGATGATGGCGAATGGGCATCTGGTGCTTCAATTTCATTCGCGGCCCAGCCATGGGAAACCGCAACTTCAATCAGTCAGGGGCACAGGCGCGTTGCAAATCATCCTGCGCCACCATCGCCTCGCGAGGAAACACCAGGGAATTTTCCCGCCCGCAGCGGTGCTGAACTGCGCACAGCAGAAAGGTGAGTCCACGCCAGCCGATTGCCCGTATCGGGAGCCGGCACATCGTACCCATTGTGCGCCGGATTCGTTTCTGGTCAGTATTCATGGTGAGGCTACGAAGTGCCGGCTGATGGATATGGCCAATGCGGTGTTCGCATGGTACCCAACCCTGGCAGGCGCCTTATCAAATGCTCCACCGCCTCGGTGTCAACGATCCGGCGCTGGAGCTGGCGCAGGCAGACTAGGTGGAACAGTATCGACTACCGATTACGGCACCACGGCTCGATAAAAGCGGAAAACTGGCAGCGGTTCGGGTGTGTCGATCCATCGGAACGTTTCCAATCCTGATTCGAAGGCCCTTCCAGGACTCCACAAGATGAGATCATCGGAAAACTCCACAAAGCCGGAGCGTCCGCGCAGATCATTGACTCGAAGCTGAACTCCATCAGCCGTGATCCTTTCCACGACAAGCGAGACCGTGGGCAATTCCGTCATCTGGAGTGTCAGGGAAAACTCGCCCACCTCGGCGTTACGGCCGTCGATGGCGATGGCATACTCGGTTCCAGCCGTGGCGTGGAAAGTGATGCCGCCCTGTTTGGAGATACGACTTGAAGCAACCGGGACAAGGGCAGTGATTTCTCCTCCGCGATAGATCGCCAAAAGGGCATTCGTCATAGACGTAGCCAGGTGCAACTCAGTTTGACCGGTGGCCGGAGCGGTCCACGAATACCATACAGACCGGCCGCCAAACTCGCCGTCATGAAACGGTTCACGAAAGTCGCGCGTGGATTGGAAAGTCCATCCCGAAATGGATGTGGACGCCCCCTCCAGTTTGCGCCGACCAGCAAATCGGTCGTTAGAGGTGACGAACTCGTGTCTCAAATTGAATTCAGTGGCGGCGTAGTGTGGCGAGGTTGAGACGGCGATGGCGTGCTCCACGCCATTAGTGGCTTTAACCGTGATGGGGTACGCCCTAGTGCTCGCAGTTGAATTTGTGATAAGCGTCAGATTGGAGAAGTTATTGCCTCGATAAAT